>NZ_JAEIGB010000009.1:0-125899 GCF_022341265.1 Geobacillus sp. YHL | reverse complement strand
CTCCGATTTGGTCCGCTCGACTTGCATGTATTAGGCACGCCGCCAGCGTTCGTCCTGAGCCAGGATCAAACTCTCCAAAAGAAAGTTGATTGGCTTTTGCTTTGGCCAATGCGGCCTCCGCTTTTCTATTGCGCTTCGTTTCGTTCAGTTTTCAAGGAACGAGACCTCTTCTTGAACTTGCTTCGTTGCAGTCTTGCGCCGAGGAATCCAACTCCTCTGGACTCCCTCAAACGCAAATGTGTTTTCCGCTTCCTAAAGCGGCCCTTACATCATAGCATTTTTATTGTTCGTTGTCAACAGCCTTTTATTCATACCGCTCCGCAACATTTTCCCGGCGCGACAGCGATTTAAAATATATCATCGTTCGACAAGGAAGTCAAGAGCTTTTTTCGGCCGGGTTGCCTCCTTCCTTCAATGATCTTGGCAACTGACATTTGTATAAACACAATGAAATTCCTAATAGCATCCATCCTCTCACCGGCTCCCTTCCATTTTTGGGGATCAGCAGAAGGGGACCGTCAAAATTCTTTTTTTTACAACGTGTAATACCGTTCGAGCATTGTATTTCCTTTTGTCGGCATTTCCACGACGGTTAGCACTTTCCTTTCGACAAGATACTCAAGCATGATAACAAGATCAACCGAGTAAGGCGCAAACTGCGGATGACCGGTCATTTCCTCAATGCTCCAAGCACCATTTTTTTCTTTCAGCGCTTCGCATAAATGAGAGGAACCTGATTCTACGTAAGAATGAATCAAAAATTCACTGGCCAGCAACAAAAGTTCCAGCCGTTTCGGAAGCGGTTCTTCACTTCCAACGAGTTCTTCATACAGTTTATAAATCCTTCCATCCATTCGCTTGACTTGATTCCATACGGTCACTTCCGGGTAAAGTCCGTGCTCGATCACGGTCAATCGCGCCAAATGATGGAGGGCTTGCACCATATGGTTGTATGAGTCGAGCCAATGCTTGGCGGCAAACAGCGCCTTGCCATCTGTATAATGGCGGATCAGTTTGGCAAACTCGAGTCCCATTTTCAATCGCCGTTCTTTAGGCGGGAATTGCTCAAGGCGCTGGCGCAACTGCTGAACATAGCCGTTTCGGTCAAACACGACCGTTCCGTTGAACACCCAGTCGACCGCCTTTCGATGTGACCCGAGAACAAGCCATTCATTTAACTGCCGTTCACTGACTGCATAAAGCACCGCCTTTTTCTCGTTTAGTGAATACTGTCTGAGAAGCATAGGCTCGCTTTGCGGGTCGACAATGACGAGCAGCACGACATCAAACGTATCCGTTGTTGCTGCATGGCAAGCCGTTTTTTCAATCATTAAAATTCCGTGCGTGTTGCAGCGGTTTGCCCATTCGTGACAGATGGGATGCAGCAATTCTTTCATACCTCGCGTCCGTTGCAGAAAGCCGGCCGCGATATCCGGGCGGACAAATCCCTCAGATATCCCAACATATCGATTGACAGACAACCATACGTTCCTATTTTGAGCCGGCTGTTTTTTCTGCAACGTTTTTTCCTCCCTTCCACCATCATCAATCATCACATTGCGTTTGTGCAGATGTTCAAACAATGCTGTCAACGCCTGTTTCATTTCAGAAAGACCAGAATGCTTGCATCCATGAAGCTGTCGTTTGTTGCCGTCATTCGTTATTCGACAAAAAAAGAGGAATTCCTTTCTTTAAAACGTCGATTTTGTTGATTTCTTCTTCGCGATGGGACCCCGTTTTATGGTATAGTGGTCTATGTAGGAGGGACTGTGATGAGCATCAAATATTCGAGCAAAATCAACAAAATTCGCACTTTCGCCTTAAGCTTGATTTTTATCGGTGTCATTGTCATGTATCTTGGGCTGTTTTTTCGTACGTCCCCGGTCATCATGACGTTGTTTATGTTGTTTGGGATGTTGTTTCTTGTCGCCAGTGGCATTGTATATTTTTGGATCGGCACACTCTCGACGAGAGCCGTCCAAGTTGTTTGCCCGTCGTGCGGCAAAGTGACAAAAATGCTCGGACGCGTCGATTTATGCATGTTTTGCCGTGAACCGTTGACGTTAGACCGCGAACTGGAAGGAAAAGAGTTTGACGAAAAGTACAACAAAAAAAGAAAAAGCTGATAGCCGCCTTGTGCTATCAGCTTTTTAATGCGAATGCGCCGGCGCCCCGCTTTTTTGACAGTCAGGGCAGACTCCGTACACTTCCATGCGATGATGGTCGACCTTAAAGCCGGTGACGTGAGCGGCAAGCTGCTCGACTTCATCAAGCGCTGGATAGTGGAAATCGACAATTTTGCCGCACTCTTCACAGATGACGTGATAATGATTGGAAGTGACGAAGTCAAACCGGCTTGACGAATCGCCGTACGTCAGCTCTTTGACAAGCCCGATTTCCTTAAAGACGCGCAAGTTATTGTAGACGGTAGCTACACTCATGTTTGGGAATTTCCCTTCCAGCGCTTTGTATATTTCATCAGCCGTCGGATGGGACATCGAGCTGATCAAATACTCCAATATCGCATGACGCTGCGGCGTGATGCGTATGCCAGTCTTTTTCAGCATGTCAAGCGCTTCCTTCAGTTGCTCGTTGTCAGACACCGTCATGCACCTCACTCTCTGTGCAAAGGTGAAAAAAATTATCACTTTATAATATTTATAATTAGTCTACAAAGAATACATGCCATTTGTCAATATAGATGCCATTAATATATGGGCTCAGACGCCATTTTAACAAAAAAAGGAGGCGGAAATTGTTTCCGCCTCTTATGTCATTCATTTGAGGAGGTTACTATGTATCATACGCCAAACGATGTACATTGTCTGGACGCTTACCTAGATGACGCTAGTCGGGCGACTTCCGCAAGCGCCTCATCGACATGCCCCTTCACTTTCACCCCGCGCCATTCTTGGACCAACGTTCCGTCGGGGGCGATAATGAATGTCGAGCGATCAATGCCCATATATTCCTTGCCGAAATTTTTCTTTTTCTTCCATACCCCATACAGCTCGGCCACTTCATGCCGCTCATCAGAAAGAAGCAAAAATGGCAACTCATATTTTTCGATAAACGCCTCATGCCGATTCATCGGGTCGGTGCTCACTCCTAAAATGACGGCGTTCAACTCAGCGAACTGCGCATGGCGATCGCGAAAGTCGCACGCTTCGGCTGTGCACCCCGGGGTCATGTCTTTTGGATAAAAGTAAAGCACCACATACCGGCCGCGAAAATCAGACAGCGAAACCATTTTCCCATTGCTTGCCGGCAAGGTGAAATCTGGAGCTGGCTGGCCAATGGCAATCGTCATGTCGTTCCCCCCGTCTTCTTCGTTTTCTTTTAGCGTAGCGAAGACGAAGGGAAATTGCAACTCATATCAGCGATGATCCCAGTCAAACACGGTGCGCGTCACGATGACAGCGGGCATAATGTAGCCGAGCAGCGCTTCGGCAATGGCGATCCACCGCCCGACGCCGATCGGAGTGACATCACCGTATCCGACCGACAAAAGCGTCATACCGCTTAAATACAAGCTGTCTTCAAGCAGCGACAAACGATCTTTCGATGCGCTATTTGGGGATGGGGTAAACACAGCATGGCCGTTTACTTGCAAAATCATATAAATCATGGCAAAACCGAGCAACATCGTTAAATACCATTGGACGAGAACCCATAAGCTATCGAGTGACAGGCGATGCGTCGCTTGCACGCGCACTGTCCAAAGCGAGGTGATGCTGCCGAGCAGTACGGCGGCAACAATGCCAAGGAAGGCGTAATCCATCACGTTCCCCCCATTTTTGTCCGTCGTTCATATATACGCGGACAACCGGGCGATTATACCGCATGACCCTCCGCACCCTGCTTGAATCGGCAGCACTCCTGTATTCCACCGGATCGCCCGACCCATTTGACAAGCCAGCGTCCCGTCAGATGAAGCCAATCGTTGCGCTTTACTGAGCAAAATAGCGCGCCAATACACCTTTTAACGTCGCAGCACTACGGTGGAACCATTTTTTCTCCTCCTCGTCAAGTTCAATTTCAATCACTTCGCGGATGCCATTTCGGTTGATCACAGCAGGCACACCGATGTAGACATCGCGTTCGCCGTATGGGCCGTCCAAGTAAGCGGAAACGGTCAAAATGGCATTTTCATGATGCAAAATGGCGCGCGTCACGCGGGCAAGCCCCATAGCAATCCCGTAGTACGTCGCTCCTTTTTTCTCAATAATTTGGTAGGCGGCATCGCGCACATTGACAAAAATGCGCTCGAGCTCTTTTTGCGCTTCTTCCCCTTTGGACTCGACCAGCTTGCGGATCGGCACGCCGCCGATATCAGCCTGGCTCCAGACCGGGAGTTCAGTGTCGCCATGTTCGCCGATAATATAGGCGTGCACGTTCGTCGGGGCGACGGCGAAATAGTCGCCCAACAAGAAGCGGAACCGCGCCGTGTCCAAAATCGTGCCCGATCCGATTACTCGCTCTTGCGGCAGGCCGCTGAATTTCCACGTCGCGTACGTTAAAATGTCGACCGGATTGGTGGCGACGAGAAACAGTCCTTGAAATCCGGATGCCATGACCGACTCAACGATCGAGCGGAAAATGGCAATGTTTTTGTCCACAAGATCAAGCCGCGTCTCGCCCGGTTTTTGGTTGGCGCCGGCGCAAATGACAACCAAATCGGCATCGCGGCAATCATCGTAATCGCCGTGCCAAATGTCAGCCGGCTTCGGCGCAAATACTTTCCCATGGTTGAAGTCCATCGCATCGCCCTCAGCCTTGTTTTCATTTGCATCGATGAGCACGATCTCATCGGCAATCCCTTGATTCATTAAGGCAAACGCATAACTGGCGCCGACAAACCCGGTGCCGACGACCGCTACCCGATTTCCTCTCCCGTTTTTCATCACTATTCACCTCTTCTTCCTTTTTGTGAATATATTCACATTTTATTTTACGCCACAACATGCTAACGATACAGACAAGGTTGTGTCGATTGCTTGACCATTGTTTGTCATTTTGATGGCAAATGAACAAAAACGGGCGGGGCGCCTAGCTCCCCGTCCCGCGATATCGTCTCACCCCGGCGTTCCAAAGCATGACCGAAACGGTGAAGCAAACCATGCCGACCACTGGGGTGAAAAAGGCATAACTGTACCATTCCTTTTTATCAAGAAAATAAGCAGCTGGATAAACGCCGACAAAGGCAAACGGCAGCACCCACGTTAAAATATAGCGGATGACGCGATGATAAATATCGATCGGGTAGCGGCCATAGCTGCTGATGTTGTACATCATCGGCATGATGGATGTGCGGGCGTCGGCAAAAAAACTGATCGTCGCCAGTGAAATGAAAATGCCGGCATAAATCAATGCACCGCCAATGACAAACAAAATAAACACGAAGACATCATACCAATGAAATGAAAGAGACAAGCGGCTGCCGGCATACAGCATAATGATCAGCCCGGGCACAGCGCCAAGCAACGATTCGAGCTCCATCCGCTCCAAAACAATTTGAAACAGGCTGTTTAGCGGGCGCGTCAACACGCGATCCATTTCCCCCTGCACAATATATCGTTCATTAAAATCCCAAAGGTTAAAAAAGGCGCCAAATACGGCATATGGAACAAGAAAAAAACCGTAAATAAACAAAATCTCATCGCGCGACCAGCCGTGAAGCAGCGTCGTATGGCCGAACACAACCAGCAAAAATACCAAGTTGACCGCCTGAGCCATAAAGTCAGACAGCCACTCCACGAACAAATCGGCTCGATATTGCAGCTTTGTCTTCATATATTGCGCCATGTATTGAAAAAAAACCGATACGTAAAACAACGTTTACCCCCCTTGCACAACAAGACGCTTTTTCGCCGCTCTCCATAACCATCCAATCGGAAAAAGCAATACGATGCACCACGTTGCCTGCAGAAGCAGGCCATCACGGACAGCAGCACCTTTAAAACTTTCTGTCATGATCATGCTTGGGATGTAGCTGATGGCTTGAAACGGGAAATACATCATCGCCCGTTGCGCCCAATCAGGATAAAAGGAAAGCGGCAAAATGAGCCCAGAAAACAAGTCGATGATAAACCGCTTCGCCCTAAGCAACCCTTCATTTCGGAACGTAAAGAACGTCACAACCCCCGCAAGCAAGTTCAGCTCCGAAAAAATGATAAAGCTGAATAGAAGCGACAAGCCGAAAGACAGCCACGTTTTGGCGTGTCCCGGAAACTGAAGCGGCAAAAAAAGCGATACGACCAAAAGCCCAGGCAGCGATAAAAAGAAAAGGCGAAACAGCCCTTCGCCAAGCCCTTGCACAGCTTTCATCCCTAAATAGCTGTACGGGCGGATCAGTTCAATCGCTACTTTTCCATCGCGGATTTCCATGGCGATTTCACGGTCAAGGTTGTTAAAATAAAACGCCCGCGCCAGCCAGGAAATGGCGACATACGTCGTCATTTGCCCAAGCGACATCCCTTGCATCGATGATTTGCCGCCATAAATAGCCGACCAAAGGAAGTAATACGCTGCGATGTTAATGGCGTAAATCAAAATGCCAGTGTAATAGTTTGTCCGGTAGGCGAGCATCATTAAAAAGCGGATGCGGACCATTTCGACATACTTACCCATGAACCGCACCTTCCTCATAAATATTGCGGATGATCTCCTCCGTCGGCACTTCGTGAATATGGATGTCATTTAACGCACAACGGGCAGCGACGCGACTGACAACTTCCGGCACGCCTCCTGATGGAACGTGCGAGACCCAAACGTTTGGCTGTTCACCTTTTTTCCAAACAACATCCAACCCTTCAGTCAACTGCTGCAAAAAAGCGGCCGTCACCGCTTCGGCAAACGTAAAGGCGACCCGTTTTCCTTGGCCCCATCTTTCTTTCAGGCGCTCAAGCGACCCGTCGTAAATGATTTTCCCTTCATCGAGCATAATGACCCGCTCGCAAAGCGCTTCAATGTCTGACATATCGTGCGTCGTCAGCAGGATCGTCGTGCCATACCGTTCATTCAATTGCTTTAAAAACTGGCGGATGTTGAGTTTGACAAGCACATCAAGGCCGATCGTCGGTTCATCCAAAAACAACAGCGGCGGGTTGTGAATGAGCGCGGCGGCAAGCTCACAGCGCATCCGCTGGCCAAGCGACAGCTTGCGCACCGGCTTATCAAGCAGCGGGCCGATCTCAAGCATGTCAATCACCTCGGCCATATGGCGGCGATATTGCTCGTCCGAGACGCGGTACACTTTTTTCAACAGCCGGAACGACTCTTGAACAGCGATGTCCCACCATAATTGCGAACGCTGGCCGAACACGACACCGATCGTGCGCACGAATTTTTCCCGCTCTTTATGGGGATTCATCCCGTTGACGACAATGCGCCCAGACGTTGGCGTTAAAATGCCGGTCAACATTTTGATCGTCGTGGATTTGCCGGCGCCGTTTTCGCCGATATAGCCGACGATTTCCCCTTGCTTAACAGCAAACGAAATGTCATCAACCGCTCGAACGAGCGTATAACGGCGCGTCCATAAATCGCGAAACGCTCCGACAAGGCCGGAGCGGCTTTTGTGCACTTTAAATTCTTTGCGCAAATGTTCTACTTCAATCGCGTTCATCGTTCTCCTCCTGACCTCTCCTTGGCGTCAAAGGAAAAAGGCGGCTTGCGCCCTTCTCCTATGTTGCATTATACATGAATCGCCGCCATTTTCATCTTTTTTGTTTTCCAGTCTGTTGACGCCATTGCGTTAGGCGCCGCCTCCGATTTGGAAAGAACGGCAAAATGCTTTTATCCTAAATCAATGCCCACTCGCCGATCGACCGTCGGCAACAGTTGGATGTCAGTTCCGCCCATACGGAAACAAACGATTTCCTGTCGGATTTTTTCGAATCGGCACGTCAATGATGGGAGAAACCGATCCGTCTCCCGCTTTACACCTATAGCATTGAAGTTTGAGTCTTCTCGGTTTACTATATAAAGAGGCAGTCAGCGGAAACAGGAGGATCAAACAATGCAGTGGACCAAATCAGAACAATTATATGAAGAAGCGCTCCAGCACATTGTTGGTGGAGTGAACAGCCCGTCCCGCTCATACAAAGCGATCGGCGGCGGTGCGCCAGTCGTGATGGAGCGGGCGCAAGGAGCCTACTTTTGGGATGTGGATGGAAACAAGTACATCGACTACTTGGCCGCCTACGGACCGATCATCGCCGGGCACGCCCATCCACACATCGCGGAAGCCATCCGCCGCGCCGCCGAGACCGGTGTGTTGTACGGCACGCCAACGCCGCATGAGATCACGTTTGCCAAAATGTTAAAAGAGGCGATCCCGTCGCTCGAGAAAGTGCGGTTTGTCAACTCGGGAACAGAGGCGGTGATGACCACGATCCGCGTCGCCCGCGCCTACACCGGACGAAGCAAAATCGTCAAATTCGAAGGCTGCTACCATGGCCATTCGGACCTTGTGCTCGTCGCCGCCGGCTCGGGGCCATCGACGTTGGGGACGCCGGACTCAGCCGGCGTGCCGCCGAGCATCGCCCAAGAAGTCATTACCGTGCCATACAACGATGTCGAATCGTTCCGCGAAGCGATGAACGTTTGGGGCGAGCAAGTCGCAGCGGTCCTCGTCGAGCCGATCGTCGGCAACTTCGGCATCGTCCTGCCAAAACCGGGCTTTTTAGAAGCGATCAATGAGATTGCCCACAAGGAAGGGGCGCTCGTCATTTACGACGAAGTGATCACCGCCTTCCGCTTTATGTACGGCGGAGCGCAAAACTTGCTCGGTGTGGAGCCCGACTTGACGGCGATGGGGAAAATCATCGGCGGAGGCTTGCCGATCGGGGCGTACGGTGGACGCCAAGACATTATGGAACAAGTCGCTCCGCTCGGACCAGCGTACCAGGCCGGGACGATGGCCGGCAACCCGGCGTCGATGCTCGCTGGCATCGCCTGCCTTGAAGTGTTGAAACAAGAGGGTGTCTATGAGCATCTCGACCGATTGGGAGCAATGCTGGAAGAAGGCATCCTGGCCCATGCTCGCCAATGCGGCCTGCCGGTGACCGTCAACCGCTTAAAAGGCGCGCTCACCGTCTTCTTCACTGACGAAAAAGTGGAAAACTACAAGCAAGCCCAGCGCAGCGACGGCGAGTTGTTTGCGAAATTTTTCAAGCTCATGCTCAAACAAGGGATCAATCTCGCGCCGTCGAAATACGAAGCATGGTTTATCACCCTCGCCCATACGGAAGACGACATCGCCTACACGATCGACGCGGTCGGCAAGGCGTTCCGACAGCTTTGAACACCAGAAATTTCCCAACGCCCCGCCTTTACCAGCGGGGCGTTATATTTTTTCCTTGCGCACATAGGATGAAACTGTGTATAGTACTGAATGGTTCACCAAAACAAAAAGGAGAGTTTTGATCATAGATGAAACTCGGTGCCCGCATTTTTAAAACGGGGATCGCAGTGGCGCTCGCCTTGTTCTTAGCAGCGCTCTTCCAGCTTCCATCGCCGGCGTTCGCCGGCATTTCCGCTGTGTTCGCCATGCAGCCGACCATTTACCGCTCCTATTTATCGCTGATCGAGCAAGTGCAAGCGAATGTGATCGGCGCCTTGTTCGCGATCGCGGCGGTTTTCATCCTTGGGCGCGATCCGTTGGTCGTCGGTTTGACACTGATGATCGTCATCGCCATTTGTCTGAAAATGCGTCTTGAATCATCGACGATTTCCGTAGCGCTTGTCACAGTCATTGCCATTATGGAATATACAGACCGCCAATTTATCGAATTTGCGGCCATTCGCTTTTTAACGATGATGCTCGGCATTTTCGCCGCCTTTGTCGTCAACTTGATTTTCTTGCCGCCCAAGTACGAAAAAAAGGTATATGAAAAAATCAGCGAAGAAACAGAGGTCATTTTAAAATGGATCCGCCTGCATAAACAGCAGGCAGCCGACCATCACCATTTGAAGGAAGAAATTGAAGCACGACACGAAGAAATGACCAAACTCGAGCATCTATATTTTATGTACAAAGAAGAGCGCACGTATTTTCGGCGCCAACGCTTCCAAAAATCTCGCAAGCTCGTGTTGTACCGGCAAATGATAGCAGCGGCCGATCGGGCTTTATCTGTCTTAAAATGGCTGCACCGGCTCGAAAACGAGTTCAGCCGCTTGCCCGCCGAGCTTCGTCAAGCCGTTTGCCTGCACCTTGGCTGCTTGCTTGACTACCATGAGCAGCTGTTGCTGAAATTTATCCATAAGGCAAAGCCGCTCCCTCACAGCAGACGGGCCGAGGAAATTCATCATCAGCGCGAGCGGCTCACTTCCGCCTTTTATGCGGACGGCCAGCCGCCGGGCGATTATCGGTTGTTTTCTTTAATCGGAGCGATCATGGATTATGGGGATCGCCTCGAACATTTAGACAAGCTTATCGATAGTTTCCACCATTACCATTACGATGACACGCTGGAAAAAGAGCTGGAAAAGTCAGCAGGCGGCCGCTCGTAGCGGACCGCCTGCTTCAATTTTTCATCCGTGGGTCAAGCGCATCGCGCAGCCCGTCGCCCATTAAGTTAAAGCCAAGCACCGTCAGCATGATCGCCAATCCAGGGAAAATCATCGTCCACGGCGCCTGAGTCAAGAAATCTTTGGCGTCCGATAGCATTTTCCCCCACTCCGGATTGGGCGGCTGCGCCCCCAAGCCTAAAAAGCCAAGTGCGGCCGCTTCGATAATGGCGGTGGCGATCGCCAGTGTCCCTTGAACGATGATCGGCGCGAGGCTGTTGGGCAAAATATGATGGATTAAAATGCGCCAGTCGCTCATGCCGATCGCTTTCGCTGCCATAATGTATTCTTCTTGCTTAATGCTTAGCACGCGAGAACGGATGAGCCGCCCAAAGTTCGGTACATTAATGACAGCGATGGCGATGAGGGCGTTTTGCAAAGACGGCCCGAGCACAGCGACGATGCCGATCGCCAATAAAATGCTCGGAAACGCCAGCATAATGTCAAACAAACGCGAAATCACCCCATCAATCCAGCGCCCATAGTAGCCGGCGATAATGCCAAGCAGCGAACCAACCATGACCGAGCCGAGCACGGAAAAAAATCCGACCCACAGGGAAATGCGGGCTCCATATATCACGCGGGAAAAAATGTCGCGGCCAAAATCATCGGTGCCGAACCAATGCTCCCCAGAAGGCGGCTGCAACCGCTCGGCCAATTGCTGTTCCTTGTAATCATACGGCGCCAGCCACGGCGCCAAGATGGCGACAAGGATAAAAAACAAAACGATCCCAGCACCGACCAAGGCGATTTTATTTTTTCGAAACCGCCGCCATGCTTCTTTCCATAAAGAAACCGATTCCGTCTCCCTAATCGCCGCCGGCGGTGTTGCCGGCGTGCGCGCTAGTTCAGCCATAGGCGCCCTCCCTCCTTAATTGTACTTAATGCGCGGATCAATGATCGCATAAAGTAAATCAACGATCAAATTAATAAAAATAAAAATGGTGGCAATGATCAAAATGCCCGATTGGATCACCGGATAATCCCGATACCCGATTGCATCATAAATATAGCGTCCGATGCCGGGCCAGCTGAAAATCGTTTCCGTCAAAATCGCACCGCCAAGCAGCAGTCCTGTTTGCAGCCCAATGACCGTCAACACGGGAATAATGGCGTTTTTCAACGAATGTTTGTACACGACCCAAAACATGCTTAATCCTTTCGCACGAGCGGTGCGAATGTAGTCGGATTTCATCACTTCCAACATGCTCGAACGCGTCATGCGAGCAATAATCGCCATCGGGATCGTCGCCAGCGCCATGCTCGGCAAGACAAGATGCTGCACCACTTGCCAAAACTGATCGGTGTTCCCAGACAGAAGGGTATCGATCAGATAAAGATGAGTGATCGGCTCAACAGGGTTGCGTACGTCCTCGCGACCGGACGTCGGCAGCCAATCAAGTTCAATCGAAAACAGCCACTGCTCCATTAAGCCAAGCCAAAAGATCGGCATGGAAACACCAATCAATGCCAACACCATCGCAATATAATCAAACCATGAATTTTGAAACCAAGCGCTAATAATGCCGGCGTTCACGCCAATGATCACCGCAATCAGCATCGCCGCCAGCGACAGTTCGATCGTCGCCGCTAAATACGGCCAAATTTCTTCGGCGATGGGGGCGCCGGTGCGGATCGACTCGCCTAAGTCACCGTGCAGCAAGCCGCCGATGTATTTGACATACTGCACATACCATGGCTCATCTAACCCAAGCTTATGGGTCAAAGCCGCTACAGCCTCTTTCGTCGCTTTTTGCCCTAAAATGACTTGCGCCGGGTTGCCTGGAATGGCTCGGATCATAAAAAAGACGACAAGCGACATGCCAAACAACACCGGGATCACCATCAGCACCCTTCTCACAGCATACGACAGCACCTGACTCTCCCTCCCTTAACATGCGGCAAACAAAGAGGGGAAGATGCGCTCCTTCCCCTCTCTCAGTCGATTATTTAAACTCGACTTTCGTAAACTTATCCGAACCGGTCGGGTGCGGGTTAAAGCCTTGGATATTCGCCTTGCCGGCCAACAGCGGAGTTGAATGGACGAGCGGAATCCATGGCGCTTCTTCTTTAATGATCTCTTGCGCTTTTTTATACAGCTCGTTCCGTTTGTTTTCATCGCTCACCGTTTGCGCTTCGACCAAAATTTTATGCAGCTCATCATTCGAGAAATAGGTGTAGTTGTTGCTGCCAATGCTGTCTTTGTCAAGGAGCGCATACAAGAAGTTATCCGCGTCGCCGTTGTCGCCCGTCCAGCCGAGCAGGAAGGCGTCCGCTTCCCCTTTGGCGAGCTTGTCTAAATAGGTCGCCCATTCATACGTCACGATTTTCGCTTTCACGCCGATTTTGGCAAAATTCGCTTGAATGGCCTCAGCGATTTTTTGCCCGTCCGGCATATACGGACGCGGCACCGGCATCGCCCACAGTTCGATTTCAAAGCCATTCGGATAACCCGCTTTCGCCAGCAGCTCTTTCGCTTTATTCAAATCAAACGGATAGTCTTGAATCGCATCGTTGTATCCCGGGATGCTGGGCGGCATCGGGTTTTTCGCCGGTTCCGCCTGGCCGGCGTAAAACGCATCGATGATCGCTTTCTTATCAACCGCGTAGTTCAACGCTTGGCGAACCAACTTGTTTTTCAGCGGCCCTCTCGTCGCCGTCAGTCCGACATAGGCGACGTTCATCGACGGGCGCTTGAAAATTTGAAACTCTTTGTTTCCTTCCACTTGTTTTAAGTCCGTCGGATTCAAGTCTTCCATGATGTCGATTTCGCCTTTTAAGAGCGCATTGAGACGCGCCGAGTTGTCCGGAATGGACACGAAGATGAGCTGGTTCAGCTTTGGATAGCCTTTTTCCCAATAGTCCTTATTTTTTTCAAGTACGATCCGTTCGTTGCGCTTCCATTCTTTAAAAACGAACGGGCCGGTCCCGACTGGGTGTTCGCCAAACTTGTCGCCGTATTTTTTCACGGCTTCTGGGCTGGCGATGGCAAACGGCGTCATGGCGAGATTTTTCAAAAATGGAGCTTGCGGCCGTTTCAGCACAAATTGCACCGTGTACTTGTCGAGCGCCTTTACTTCTTTAATCACATGGCTGTCATCCTGCTTGTAACCGCCAAACATCGATCCGTAATACGGAAACTTGTCTGCATTGCCGTTCGCCCAACGCTCGAAGTTAAAGACCACTGCATCGGCGTTAAACTCTGTCCCGTCATGAAACTTGACACCTTGGCGCAATTTAAACGTATAGGTCAGTCCATCCTTCGAAATCGTCCATTCCGTCGCCAACGCCGGCTTGACGGACGTATCGTTGTCGTTGTAATCAAGGAGCGTATCAAAAATGTTTTTCGTTACTTTCAGCGACTCCCCATCCGTCACAGTCGCCGGGTCGAGCGACACCGAATCACCGCCGCGCCCGTACACCAGCGTATCCTGGGTCGACGGTTTGTCACTGCCACCCCCTGCGGTTTGCTTCGACTTGCCGCAGCCAGCTAAAACAAGCATGACTGCCAGCATCATGGCAAGCCACGTAAACCATGTTTTTTTCCTCATCGTGTTTCCCCCTTGTGTTTCATTTGTTTATCATCACGTTGCTCACCTGTTGGCTCGTATAAATGGCAAGCAACGTAATGTCCATTGGCCACTTCTCGCAATTCCGGGCGCCGCTGGCGGCAAATATCCATACAGGATGCGCAACGCGTATGGAACGCACACCCTTGCGGCGGATTCGCCGGGCTTGGCAAATCGCCGGAGAGCAACTGTCGTTCTGTTTTATGATCAGGATCTGGAATCGGCACAGCGGACAAAAGCGCCTGCGTATACGGATGCTTCGGCGATTCGTATAATGACTCGCTGGCCGCCAGCTCAACTATACGACCCAAATACATGACGCCAACCCGGTCGCTGATATGGCGAACGACCCCTAAATCATGGGCAATGAAAATATATGTAAGCCCAAACTGCTTTTGCAAATCTTCAAGCAAATTGAGAACTTGCGCTTGAATCGATACATCAAGCGCCGAAACCGGTTCATCGGCGATGATCAGCTTCGGATGAGTCATCAGCGCCCGCGCGATGCCGATGCGCTGACGCTGGCCGCCGCTGAACTGGTGGGGATAGCGTTTGGCATGATACGAACCGAGCCCGACCACCTCGAGCATCTCCCGCACTCGCCGCTTCCGTTCCTCTTTTGATCCAATGCCGTGGACGATAAGCGGCTCTTCCAAAATTTTTTCGACTGTATGGCGCGGGTTCAGCGAAGCGAACGGGTCTTGGAAAATCATCTGCATATCGCGCCGCAACCGACGCAGCTCCGCTTTTGATAAAGCGGTTACATTCTTCCCTTCAAATAGAATCGAACCGTCTGTCGGCTCAATGAGCCGCAGCAGCATTCGGCCCGTAGTCGACTTGCCGCAGCCCGACTCGCCGACAATGCCAAGCGTCTCACCGCGGTACACGGTGAATGTCACATCATCGACCGCTTTGACCGTCCCAATTTGTTTGCCAAAAACGCCCCCGGTAATGGGAAAGTATTTTTTAAGCCCTTTCGCTTCGAGCAGCGGCTCGCTCATCAACCAGCCCCTCCTTCTCTAACGCCAAAAAACAGCGGGCGCGATGGCCTTGTTCACTCGTTTCGTACAATAGCGGATCTTCGTGGCGGCAGCGGTCAACGACCCATTCGCACCGAGCGGCAAACCGACAGCCGCAGCGGACCGTTCCGGGTTTTGGCACTTGGCCGGGAATGGAATACAGCCGCTCCTTTTTGCCGCGGATATCCGGGATCGAGCGAATCAGGCCGGCGGTGTACGGATGCTTCGGATTGCGGAAAATGTCCCGAACGCTTCCTTCTTCCACGATTTGGCCAGCGTACATGACAATGACGCGATCGCATAGTTCAGCGACAACTCCTAAATCATGGGTGATCATCATCACTGCCGTGCCGAACGTCTGGTTCAATTCTTTCATCAGCGCTAAAATTTGCGCCTGAATGGTCACATCAAGCGCCGTCGTCGGCTCGTCCGCGATCAAGAGCGCCGGACGGCACACCATCGCCATCGCAATCATCACGCGCTGGCGCATGCCGCCAGACAACTGATGCGGATATTCGTCCAACATTTGCTCAGCGCGCGGCAGCCCGACAAGCTTGAGCATCTCCACCGCCCGCGCTCGCGCTTCTTTTTTCCCTATTTTTGTATGTAAACGAATAGCCTCGACTAATTGGTTTCCAATGGTAAACAATGGATTTAAGGAAGTCATCGGCTCTTGAAAAATCATCGCGATCTCGTTGCCGCGAATTTGCTTCATCCGCCGCTCCGAGGCTTCGATCAAGTTCTCGCCTTTAAACCAAATCTCACCGCCAACCACCTTGCCGATTCCTTTTGGCAACAACCCCATAATAGACAATGACGTCACACTTTTCCCACACCCGGACTCCCCGACAATGCCAAGCACTTCGCCTTCACGAATGGAAAAATCTACACCATCGACCGCCGGGATCTCCCCATCATCCGTAAAGAAAGACGTCCGAAGCCCACGAACTTCCAATAAAATCTTTTCCCCCATCACGCTCCCCTTCTCTCATTCGATTTTGATGAAACTTTTGCTCTCTGAATAAAATTATGCCATGTATTGTTTTCTAACACAATATAATATTATAAAAAATTAAAATTATCGAAAAAGGAAAAGTAATAAAATAACGAGGGGATGAAACAATCCCTCGTTGACCTTATTTGTTGTAAAGATGCACGCACCTTGAACGACCATTTTCACGCCGGACAGATTGCAAAAATAGCGCATGGAGATTTTTTATCATAATTTCTAACGTCTCATTCCATTTTTGCCTCCAAATCAACTGATCACTCCTGCTTGACCGTCGCCATTCCTCATGCATGCGGGAAAAAGCAGAAAAACTGCCGACTTGCGAACAGGATTTTTCATGTCGCTATTTCTCATCTCTAATCGAGACCCCTGCTTTTAAGCATAAGCGTTAGCAAGGCAGCCCAACCGTGGGACGCACGAGGATGGCTTGACTGACAGCCTGCCGTAGGACAATCCCCCGCCTCACCATCAGCTCTTCATGCGTGCCGCTTTCGACAAAAAAGCAGAAAAAACCTGCCAGCGATGCCGAACAGGCTTTTTTCATGCCGCTATTTACGTTTGGTACGCCTGAAACACTCCGTACCATTTGTCGATGAACTCGGGCGCAAACGGCCCTTTCCGCTCCTTAATCCAGCCGATCAGTTTTTGAACGTTGTTTTTTAAAATGCGGTCGATCACATCGGGATAGTGCATTTCGCGGCGATGCCGCTCATACTCATCTTCATCCAGCAGCATGTACGTCATATCGGGAAACACTTTAATATCCAAATCATAATCGATGTACTTCAGCGCTTCTTCATCCCAAACGAACGGCGAGCTTAAATTGCAATAGTAGTACACCCCGTCCTCACGAATCATGGCGATAATGTTAAACCAATGCTTAGCATGAAAAAAACAAATCGCCGGTTCGCGCGTCACCCACGTCCGGCCGTCCGCTTCCATGACGAGTGTTTTGTTATTGCCGCCGATCACATACGATGGCGTCCCTTTTAATACGACCGTTTCCTGCCAAATCCGGTGAATCGTCCCATTATGTTTGTAGCTATGGATTTGAATGATTTTCCCTTCCCGAGGGTAAACTGGCATCATTCTTCCCTACTTTCCGATGGGAGCTTCTTCGTTATATTATACCCTGTTCCTTTTGCAAAAGGAAAGAAAAGCAGGCCGCCTTACTGAGGAAAAGGCAACTGGCGCGTTGGCTCAAGGACGCAGCCTGTCCGTCAGACACCGGGTGCCATCTGCCCTAAAAATGCGCGGCGGATGGCTTCCACCTCCCGTTTCATTTGCCGCACTTCCTCGCGCAAGGCGGCGGTCGGCGCTTCACGTTCAAGTTCATCCAACTGGCGGGTGATCTCCTCGCAACGCTCCATCTCCTGTTGCAAAAACAGCGCCTCGTCGCCTACATTCGTCCATGCGTGCTCCATCGCCATTCCGTTCTCCCTTCCCCTTTGCCGTGTGATTTCCTTTCATCATTTCGCGCCCGCACCCACAAATCCCTTTCACTAATCTTGTAAAGAGATGACAGCTTTTGTCGACAAAAAAAGCAGAGGCGCGCCGCCCCTGCTTTTTCCTTCCATCTTCGGCCTATCGCCTGCGCTCTTGCAGCAACATACGCCGTCGTCACAACCGCCAGGCGTCAGCCATGGATGATCGTTGGTTATTGATTGACATTTTGCGCTTTGCGGGCTTCCGCTTGCGCATTTTGTTGTTTTACGTGTTGCACATTCGTCTCAGCCGCAAATTCCGTCGCAAATTGGCCAGCTTGAGCGGCTTGAGCCGATTGGGCATTTTGTTGTCTTACTTCTTGAATGTTTGTGCCAGCTGCTGTTTTGTTCGGTTGTTTGGCCATTGTTCTCACCTCCACGTGCTTTACTATGCCCCGGGGGTGATCGTTCTATCCGCTGACGTTACAAAAGTAAAGATCTTCCACCATCGACAATGATCGTCTGCCCGCGAATCATCTCGGCTGCATCCGAGAGCAAAAACAAAACCGCGTTGACGATATCATCGGGTTTGACCGGGCGGCCAGCCGGCGTGTTCGCAGCCGCGTCGGCGAGCAGCTCTTCACGGTTCGGGAAGTGCTTCAGCGCATCGGTATCGACCGCTCCGCCGGAGACGGCGTTGACGGCGATGTTTTTCGGCGCCAGCTCGACAGCCAAGTAGCGGGTCAGCGCTTCAAGCGCGGCCTTCGAGACGCCGACCGCCGTATAGTTTTCCAAATAGCGGATCGACCCGAGCGAGCTGATGCTCACAATTTTCCCGCCGCCGACCCGCTCCATTCTTTTGGCCGCTTCTTGGGCGCAAAACAAAAGCGCTTTGCTGTTGATATTCATCGTCCAGTTCCAATGCGTTTCTTCCAATTCCATCGCCGGGCGCAAGACGCCGGATGCGGCGTTGTTCACGAGCACGTCGACCCGCCCGAACACCTCATCGATTTGGGCAAACATGGCGTGAATTTTCTCAACGTCGCCGACGTTCGCCTTGACGACGAGCGCTTTTCTCCCGAGCCCTTCAATTTCGTGCGCCGTTTCTTCGGCGGCTGTTTTGTTGCGGGCGTAATTGACGACAATATCATATCCTTCCTTGGCCAGCCGCAAAGCGATCGCTTTGCCAATGCCGCGGCTGCTGCCGGTGACCACTGCTACTTTTCCGCTCATGTTTTTCACTCCTTATACATATAATATAGCCGAATTCCATAGATGAGGGAGGGGCTGCCTATGTACGTCGGCCGCGATATGACTGAGCTGTCGATGATTCCGAAAACGGAATGGACCGATGACGAACTCGCTTATTTTCATCATTCGTTCCAACAAATCGCTCCATATTTAAACGTTGAAGGGCAGACGATTCACCGCGAAATCATCGAGGAAATCGAAGCGCGCGGCGGCCTTGGGCGCCGTGAAGCAACGTATACACACGGCACGATGCCGGTGCCTGATTAATCGGGGCGGCGTACTCCGCCCGCCCATTCTTTATATTCGCGCCAAACACGTTGATGGGACACCGGAAAGGCGTACGCCTTCAACTCGTCTTCCGGCGCAAGCCGGTAAGGCTCCTCGACCGGTCCGCCATGAACCAAACGGCCGGGAAACACGGTCAACTGCCAGACTAAATGGGAAAACGCATGCTCAAACGAAACGATCGGTTCTGTAAGCTCCACTTGCAAACCGTATTGCTCCCCAACCATTTGCTCGAGCTTCTCTTTTCCATCTGCGCCGTCCGTTTCGCAGCTGGGGAACTCCCATAAGTTCGCAAGCAAACCGGTGCTGTCGCGCTTGCGAATGAGAACGCGGCCTTCATCATCGGCCAGCACCGCTACCGCAAGCGGCACTTGTTTGACCGCTGTTTTTTTCATTTTCACCGGCAGCTCTTCCGCCACCCCTTCGGCGAACGCTTGGCAGTAGGCTTGCACGGGACAAAGAAGGCACGACGGGCGGCGCGGTGTGCAAACAAGAGCGCCAAGCTCAATCAGCGCCTCGTTAAACGCTCCCGGGTTTTCGTACGCCATAATTTCGCGGACGATTTGTTCAAATCGTTTTTTCGTCGACGGTTTGGCAATATCGTCTGTCACGAGAAACAGACGCGACAAGACACGCATTACGTTGCCGTCAACAGCCGGCTCCGGGACCCCATAAGCGAGGCTCAACACCGCCCCGACCGTATACGGTCCGACTCCTTTCAGCCTAGAAAATTCATCTGGATCGTCCGGCACTTTGCCGCCATAGCGCGTTTTCACTTCTTTCACCGCCGCGTGCAAATGGCGCACGCGCGAGTAATAGCCGAGCCCTTCCCACGCCTTCAGCACCTCGTCCTCATCAGCGTCAGCAAGCGCCTCCAGCGTCGGAAACCGATCGATAAACTGTTCAAAATACGGAATGACCGTCTCGACGCGTGTCTGCTGCAGCATCACTTCCGACACCCATACTTTATATGGGTCGCGGCCTTTCCGCCACGGCAGGTCGCGGCGCTCGCGGGCAAACCAGTCAAGCAAATCGCGCTGAAACTCGCGCGCTGGAAATCGCTCTGTTTCTCTTGTCATGCAACGTTTCCCCCATGATGCCTATTATCCATATCCACCTTATTATATCAAAAAACCCCCGGCGTGGCTTGCCGCACGCCGAGGGAAGACGGAAGGAAATCGTTCTCAACTTTCCTTAGCCGCCGAAACATAGGCGATTTGTTCATGCTGGGCGCGCAATCGGCGAATATCGATGCGCACGAGCAACGAGATGATGAAAGCGATGACAAACAATCCGCCAAAAAAGGCCAAACTTCCTTCATAAGAACCGGTCGTGTCTTTAATATACGCAGCAAACATCGGTCCGACGAGACCAGCCGCGGCCCAAGCGGTCAAAATATAACCATGGATGGCGCCAAGCTGCTTCGTGCCGAACAAATCGCCGATATACGCCGGGATACAGGCGAATCCGCCGCCGTAGCACGTATACACAATCGTCAGCATCACAACAAACAGCCATTTGATGGACACGTTCGGCAACAGGAAGAAAATCAAGATTTGCAAAACGAAAAACGTCGTATACGTATTCGGCCGCCCAATATAATCAGAAGCCGATGCCCAACCGATGCGCCCTAACCCGTTAAACACCCCAATGGCGCCAACTAATGCCGCCGCGGCCGTTTGGCTGATGCCGATGCTTTCCACCGCCAACGGTTTGGCCACCGCTAAAACGGCAATGCCGCACGTCACGTTAATAAACAACATGAACCATAAATACCAAAAACGTCTTGTTTTAACCGCCTCATTGGCCGTCAACTGCGCCAAATCAAGCGAAGGTTTGGCTTTTCCGGCCTTCACTTTTTCCTGAAATCCTTCCGGCAGCCATCCTTCTGGCGGTTTTTCTAAATAAAGAGAAGATAACGTCATAATGACAAAATACGTAATGCCTAAAATGAAAAACGTATTTTGGACGCCGACGGAGGCAATCAAACTGTTCATCACCGGACTCGCGATCGCTGCGGCAAAACCGAATCCCATAATCGCCAGCCCTGTAGCCAACCCGCGCCGGTCTGGAAACCATTTGACAAGCGTTGACACTGGCGCAATATACCCGACGCCGAGCCCGATCCCACCTAAAACGCCATAAAACAGATAAAGCAGATACTTGGAACCGAGAGCAACAGCTAATCCAGAACCAGTCACCCCGAGGCCAAAGAAGATGGCGGCCAATAGTCCGGATTTCCGCGGTCCGTGCTTTTCAACAAAATGGCCAAGGAACGCAGCCGACAATCCTAAAAACAAGATCGCAATGCTGAACGTGAGCGCTACTTCCTGATCGGACCATCCAAACAATTGTTTTAATGGATTGGTAAAATTGCTCCACGCATAAACAGACCCAATCGAAATATGAATGCCGACGGCCGATAGCGCAATGAGCCAACGGTTTTTCACAGACTCTCCTCCCCTTTCATCCGATTATGATCCGACTCTCATGCGTATACACGTTAAACGCTTGCCCGCGCAAAAAGCCAACCACTGTTATGCCGAGTTCATCCGCCAAATCTAAGGCCAGCGTCGTCGGCGCCGATTTCGAGAGCAGGACGCTCACTCCCATTTTCGCCGCCTTTAACAGCACTTCCGACGAGACGCGGCCGCTGAATACAATGAGCTTGTCTTTCACTGCAACTTGATGACGCAGGCAATAGCCATACAGCTTATCAAGCGCGTTGTGACGCCCAATGTCAGAGCGAGCAACGACGATCCCGTCCGGTGTGGCGAGCGCGGCGTTGTGAAGACCGCCGGTTGCCGCAAAGTCCGTCGACTGCTCGTGCAGCGCTTTCATGAGGCGAATGCAGTCATCCGCCTTCACGGCGATGCCGCCGACGATCGTTTTCGCCGTCTTCACATCATTGTAAAAATAAAACTGCCGACTTTTTCCGCAACACGAGCCGATGAACCGCTTGGCATAAAACTGTTTGGCCGGCAGTCCGCCCGCGGCGAGCTCAACATAAGCAAAGCCCCGCTCCCCATCAATGCTCATTCCTTTGATGTCGCTGTACGTCCGAATGACTCCTTCCGAGGCCAAAAATCCGATTACCAATTCATCTAGATGCGCCGGCGTGCAAACGATCGTCGCAAACTCCTCGCCATTGACCGTTATGGTCAACGGAAACTCGAGCGCGATCTCGTCCTCTTCCTCAACAAAGCGCCCGTTCCGGTATTTCGCAATCGGTCGCCGTTTCGCCGCAAACCCGCTCACCTTGCCATTCCCCCTTTCCATGCAAAATAAAACCGCCGCCTTCCGGACAAGAGGACAAACTCGCCCCTGTCAGCGAAAAGCGGCGGTAGTTTGCGCCCAGCACTTCTGCAGCGAAACCAACGCACATCCGTTTCCGAAACCTGCCTGCCAAGCGGCGAAACCGTTTAGCCGGCAAGGCTTCTACTATTTTCATCGTGCTAACTATTCATAAGCATACCACGAACAGTAACGAAAAACAATTGTTTCTGTTCACAAAATGGTCACAATTCAATCGGTTTTTCAAACACGAACACCGATACGGCCATATCTTCTTCCACTTTAATGTCGCTGAACAAATAAAGAAGCTTCGAACCGATGAGCTCTTCCATGCCGTCCGGCACATGTTGGGCGTACACGTCTTGAATCATTTTCGTTCTCGCCGCGTGCACCATCTCTCGGCCTTCCGGGGTGCGAGCGATAAATTTTTCCGTCGGCGTCAAATTGCCGTGCAAAATCGTAATTGCCAAATTGTCGACGAAATACGTTTTGATCCGCTCCGGCCCTTTCCCAAACAGTTGTTTGCGCACTTTGCGCACAATATCGTTGAAAGCGGCTTCTTTTTTAGACATTCTCACCCCTCCTTGCAGTCAGCAGAAAAACTTCCGGCCCATCCGTTGTGTTCTTCCTTTCGCCGTACTATAATAAATATAGCAAATGTATACATAGTGGAAAAATAATAAGGCAAGAAGCGGCCTTGTTATTTTTCTACTAAATATAAAAAGTTTGGATTGGTTGTTTAGTATCGTGATGCTAAAGAACTACTCCACCACGATGAAGCATTCGTCTCGTCGCTGGTGGAGTTTTTTATTTTAACAAAGGGGGAGCGACGATGGAAGCGCAAATGGTGACGGTAACCATCAACGGGCGTGCCTACCGCGCCAAGCCCGGGATGACGATTTTGGAAGTCGTCAATGAACACGGTCTTCCGCATCCGCAAGTTTGTTATACGCCGGAGCTTGGCGCCATTCAGACATGCGACACGTGCATCGCTGAAGTCAATGGAACGCTGCTTCGTGCCTGTGCGACACCGGTTGAGGACGGCATGGTCGTCGAACTCGGCTCGCCGCGGGCAAAGGCAGCGCAAAAAGAAGCGATGGACCGCCTGTTGGAAAATCATCTCTTGTACTGTACGGTGTGCGACAACAACAACGGCAACTGCAAGCTGCACAACACGGCGGAAATGATGCAAATTGAACATCAAACATATCCGTACCGGCCGAAAGTCGACCCGTCCGAGGTGGACATGTCGCATCCGTTCTACCGCTACGACCCGAATCAATGCATCGCCTGCGGGCAATGCGTCGAGGCCTGCCAAAACTTGCAAGTGAACGAAACGCTTTCGATCGATTGGGAAGCGGAACGGCCGCGCGTCGTTTGGGACGGTGGGGTGCCGATCAACGAATCGTCGTGCGTCAGCTGCGGGCATTGCGTCACTGTCTGTCCGTGCAACGCGTTAATGGAAAAATCGATGCTTGGCGAAGCGGGCTTTCTCACCGGCTTGGACAAAGACGTCCTCAACCCGATGATCGATTTTGTCAAGGAAGTCGAGCCAAACTATACGAGCATTTTCGCCATTTCTGAAATCGAGGCAGCCATGCGCGAACAACGGATCAAAAAGACGAAAACGGTTTGCACGTTCTGTGGCGTCGGCTGTTCGTTTGAAGTGTGGACGAAAGGGCGGAAAATTTTAAAAGTCCAGCCGGTATCCGAAGCGCCGGTCAACGCCATTTCCACATGCGTCAAAGGAAAATTCGGCTGGGATTTCGTCAACAGCGAAGAGCGCCTAACGAAACCGCTCATTCGCAAAGGCGACGTATTCGTCGAGTCGACATGGGACGAAGCACTCGACTTGGTCGCGGAAAAGCTCGGGGCGATCAAGCGGCAATACGGCGGCAACGCCATCGGTTTTATTTCATCGTCAAAAATTTCCAACGAAGAAAACTATTTAATGCAAAAGCTCGCACGGCAAGTATTTGAAACGAACAATGTCGACAACTGTTCGCGCTACTGCCAGTCGCCGGCGACGGACGGCCTGTTCCGCACGGTCGGCATGGGCGGCGATTCCGGCACGATTCATGACATCGCTTCAGCCGGCCTTGTCATCATCATCGGCGCCAACCCAGCGGAAGGGCATCCGGTCATCGCCACCCGCGTCAAACGGGCGCATAAACTGTTTGGCCAAAAACTCATTGTTGCGGACTTGCGCCGAAATGAAATGGCCGAGCGGGCTGACCTGTTCATCCGCCCGAAACAAGGCACCGACCAAGTATGGCTGATGGCCGTGACAAAATACATCATCGACCAAGGCTGGCACGATGAGGCATTCATTCGCGAGCGCGTTCATTTCTTTGAAGAGTTTAAACAATTGCTGGAAAAATATACACTTGATTATGCCGAACAAGTCACCGGCGTCGCCAAAGCCGACCTCATCCGCATCGCCGAGATGATCCACGAAGCAGACGGCACGTGCGTCCTCTGGGGCATGGGGGTCACGCAAAACACGGGCGGCAGCGATACATCGGCGGCGATTTCCAACTTGCTTTTGGCAACCGGCAACTACGGTCGTCCGGGGGCGGGCGCGTTCCCATTGCGCGGCCATAACAACGTCCAAGGCGCCTGCGACATGGGTTCGCTTCCTGCCTGGCTGCCTGGCTACCAACATGTCACCGATGATGAGGCGCGAGCGAAGTTTGAAAAAGCGTACGGCGTCCGCATCGATGCGAAACCAGGCCTTGACAACATCCAAATGCTCGAAGCGGCCGAGCGCGGCGAGCTGAAAGCGATGTATATCATCGGCGAAGATATGGCGCTTGTCGACTGCAACGCCAACCATGTGCAAGAGACGTTGGCAAAGCTTGACTTTGTTGTCGTTCAAGACATTTTCTTGTCAAAAACGGCGCAATTTGCGGATGTCATCCTGCCGGCCGCGCCAAGCTTGGAAAAAGAAGGAACGTTCACCAATACGGAGCGCCGCATCCAACGGTTTTACCAAGCGCTGGAGCCTCTTGGCGACTCCAAGCCAGACTGGTGGATCATTCAAGAAATCGCGAAGCGGCTTGGCGCCGATTGGCATTACGCCGGTCCGAAAGAAATCATGGATGAAATCGCCAGCCTCGCTCCACTGTACTCACAAGCGCATTACGACCGGCTCGAGGGCTGGAACAGCCTTTGCTGGGGCAGCTATGATGGCGCTGATACGCCGCTGTTGTACAAAGAGCGGTTCAACTTCCCGGACGGCAAAGCCCGCTTTGCGTTAGCCGATTGGGTCGAACCGGTGCAATATCCGGAAGAGTACGATTTGCTTGTGAACAACGGCCGATTGCTCGAACATTTCCATGAAGGAAACTTGACGTACAAATCCAAAGGCATCGAGCATAAATTCCCAGAAGTGTTTGTCGAAGTATCCCCTGAACTCGCCAAAGAACGCGGCATTGAAGATGGGGCGCTCGTTCGGCTCATCTCGCCGTACGGCCGCGTCAAAGTGCGCGTGCTCGTCACCGATCGAGTCAGAGGCAATGAACTGTTCTTGCCGATGCACTCCACAGCCAATGAGAGCGCCATTAACATGCTGACCGGCCCGCAAACCGACCATCGCACGAACACGCCGGCTTACAAACAAGCCCGAGTGCGCATGGAAGTCATTGAACGGTCCGGCAAGACGCCGCTGCCGCGCACAAATCCGCGCTTTAAAAAGCGGCATCCGCAAAACGGCGTCGAGGTGGAGCGGAAGTGGCGGCGAAGCGACTACGTGCCGCTCACCGAGGAAAACAAGGGGGTGACGATCGGTGGCTAAGCCGATTACCACCATTCAAAAGCGCCAAATGACGGAGGAAGAAAAACGAACTGAAGCGCTGGCCAAGCTAAAAGCCGCTGTCGGCGACAGTGAAGAGGCAGTTCGCGAGCTCTTGGCGTTCATCGAGCAGCTCCATGAAAGCGGCCTGCTCGAAGCGGCCAACGCCTTGTTAAAAGCGCGGGAAGACGTGGCGAAAATCGTCGTCGGCCAGCTCAACCAAAAACCGGTGACAACGATGATCAACCATGCGTTCGCCATAGCTGGCCTTGTTGCTTCACTTGATCCGGAGAAAACGGCGAAACTGCTTGAGCACATCGCCGCCGGCGCGCTGGAGGCGTACGAACAAAACTCCGCCGAAACAAAAAAAATCGGGTTGTTTGATTTGCTTAAAGCGCTCAATGACCCGGACATCAACCGCGCGATCCGCTTTTTCCTGTCCGCTCTCAAAGCGATCGGCAAACGGTTCAGAAATGACGGCTAATCGATCGGCTGGCAGAGAAAAGGACAGTTGACCAATGAGCCGCCAAAAGAACGGATGGTGAACCGATCTTCCATCAGAATGGAATGCTCCCCACTTACACCTATATAGACGTTGAAGTGGGGAGCTTCTCGGTTCGAGATGATCAACAAAACGTCCCGCCTCATGCGGGGCGCTTTTCGTTTTTGGTTGAAGCGCTTCCCTTTTCGTCTGACGAACGGCTTGCTTCCTGTTTCTTTTTCTCACTCCACTGTCTATCAATCGTTTCCTTTTTTGAATCTTTGTGAAATTGGTCGTTCCGCCTCTCGCCAACGATTGTTGCCCTATGATACACTAGCCATAACCTTGTTTGTCTCTCGCCTCCTTTCGGCCAATGCCTCAAACGGTTATTGGCTGAACACAAGGTGGGGCATACTAATAGTTGCATGAAAAAGAAAGATGTGCTCCGGCCGAGAGACAACAGACAGTTTCCATTCGAACATGCAACGATGCTGCAAGAAGGAGGCGCCTTCACGTTGGATACAGGCACACATGTTTTGATGGGGGTGGCGCTCGGCAGTCTTGCTTCACTTGACCCTGCGATCGCCCACGATCCGCTCTTATCCAACGCTGTGTTGATCGGCGCGCTCGCTGGCTCGCAAGCGCCGGATATCGACACGATTTTCAAATTGCGCAACAATGCCCAATATATTCGCAACCATCGCGGCATCACCCATTCGATTCCCGCCGTCGTTCTTTGGCCGCTGCTCATCGTCAGCGTGATGGCCGCCATCTATCCGAAAACGGATTGGCTTCGCGTTTGGATTTGGACGTTTGTTGCCGTCGCCTTGCACGTATTTGTTGACATTTTTAACTCTTACGGAACCCAGGCGTTGCGCCCGTTTACAAAAAAATGGATCGCCCTTGGCGTGATTCATACGTTTGATCCGGTCATTTTTGGGCTTCATTTGGTTGGCGTCGGCGGCTTGTTTCTCGGCGCCCATCCCGGTTATACGTTTCTTGTCGTCTACGTGCTTATCGCTGCGTATTATGGGCTTCGCTTCCGCCAGCAGGCCAACATCAAACGGCTCGTGCACGCCTCGATCGCCGGGGTGACCGAGATCATCACCGTACCGACATGGCGGCCGCGCGAATGGCATTTAGCCATTTCAACCTGCGACGAATTTTACGTCGCCCGCGTCAAACGCGGCGAGCTCATCATCCTTGACCGCTTCCAAAAGCGTGCGCTTCCCGACCATCCGGTGATGAACGCCGCCAAACGCGACGAAAATATCGCCGCTTTCTTATCTTTTTCCCCGGTTTACCGTTGGGAAATGAACGAATACGATGATTACTATGAAGTGCGCTTTACTGATTTACGCTATCGAAGCAAAGGGTATTACCCGTTTGTCGCTGTCGTCCAGCTCGACCGCGATCTCAATATTGTCAGCTCATACACCGGCTGGATTTTCAGCGAAGGCAAACTGCGCAAAAAGCTCGAACTTGCTCCAAACGGCTGATGGGCTCCGCCCCAATCATTGCCACACATAAGCGCTACAGGGTGTCCCATAATAAAAATACGTGTTGGCCATCCAACACGAGCACGCCGTTAAGGAGGGAATGTGCCGTGCGGAACAAAGCGCACAACTTCCCGAACCAAAACAACAACAAGCTCGAAGGCGAACCGCGCGCCAAGGCCGAGTACGCCTCGAAGCGGGCCGACGGCACGACCAACACCCACCCGCAAGAACGGATGCGCGCCTCCGGCGAACGAAGCGATTTCTTTTAACATGAAGGGGGAGCACGGCATCGTTCGCCGCACTCCCCCGGCACATTCCGCAGCGAGGTGAACAATCATGGGTCACCATCGGCACAAAAAATTTTATGACAACTTTTATTCGAACCCGTTTCAGCAGCCGTGGGCCAATCCAAAACACGCCCACTCGCAAGTGAACGGCGAAACGCAGCAAACGCTTGACCTCATCATTTTAGAGCGGCAGACGCGCAAGCAGTCGTAGCGGAACAACCTAGGGAGACACCCTCCCTAGGTTTTTAGGCTCTCTTTCCGTCCGACTGTGAACTTGTCCCGCCCGTCATGATTGAGGCAAATTCGGTTTACGAAGCAGTGAAATCGGCAACGCCTCCTCCTCTCCGTTTCCTTTCAACCGCCATCCCCAGGCAAACACTCCTTTTAAATAGCGCACTTTAAAATACTCTCCGGGCGCCCCTTCAATTTCATAAATCTCCCCAGGATGAAAATCAGCTGGATTAAGCATATACGCCTTCGCCATGGCGATTTTCCGCTCGTAGACGGCGTATTCGTTCACCATCCCCATCTGCTCCGCCTTGCGTGCCTTTTCCGTCAACATGGCGATTTCTTGTTGCAGTTCTTCTTTCGTCATTTCGCTGTACCGTTTTTGTTCTCCTTTGATCATAGGCAAGCCTCCTTTTTGAGCATTCCGGATGGATCGTTTTCATCCACATGGAACTCGGCAAAAGGCTCAGAACATCTCTTGATTTATGGAACTGGAACGATTTTGTGATCAACATTCAACGACAAAACTGATAATATCCCCTAATTTTTTCAAATCCTTTCATTCGAGATCACTCGTCATTACCGTGCATGCGCAGCCATTCATTGATCAAGTCAAGTGCGAATCCTTTTCGGTACAGGGCTTGGCGCATCTTTTGCTCATAAAGCGGCCGCGGGTGGTGCGCATAACGGCGGTGCGCTTTCTCCGCCTGAACACTGAGCGCCTCCCGTTCTTCTTGTTCAGTATGAGCGCCGCCATCCGCCAAAACGGCGGCAATCACCTCATGCGGAAACCCTTTGCGCATCAGCTGCTGCCGCACCCGTTCCAAAAACGCGCGAGCCGATTCAGCCCGGCGCTGTTTTTTCGCTTTTTCGTAAAGCGAGCGGGCGATGGCCACCTGTTCATCCAACGTATACTCCGCCAAACTCTGCTCGATCAAGCGGCCCGGAACACCGAGCCGTTCCAGTTCGGCACGGATGAGAAGCGGCCCTTTCGCCGCCGTCTTTTTTTGCGTGCGCACATAAGCCGCCGCAAACGCCTCGTCATCGACATACCGCTCGGCACGAAGTTTTTTGAGCACTTCATCAATCACCGAATCCGGAGCGCCTTTTTTTCGCAAGTGTGCGGCGACCTCATGCTCCGAACGCATCCGGTGCGCCAAAAAGTAAAGCGCCTGTTGATACGCCTTTTTCACCTCATCGGCATACACAATATGTTGAAGCAGGTCGTCGCTGATCTCCATCCCTTTTTTCAAGCGGAATTGAAGCAATACATCTTGATCAACTGTCAATCTCAACGACGGTGCGCCGTCACGGTGCACGACAATCCAAAATCGTTCAGCATTTTGTTCGGTTGCGACAATGTCGGCAATCGTTCCCATTGTTTGTCCCCCTTATCTTTTATCGTATCATAAGCAGGAACTTCTGACACCAAAAGCGAAGTCATAATATAAACCAATGGAAGGGGAATCAAGATGCGCATCGCCATCAACGGCGGCACTGGGCTGATCGGCCAGGCGCTCGCCCGCCATTTTTCCAAGCAAGGACATGAGATCTACATTTTCACCCGCTCTCCCAAACCTTCCGAAGGCAGCATTCATTACCTTTCCTTCGACAACCACCGAAAGCCTGAAGTTGTCGATGTCGCCATTAATTTAGCCGGGGAGCCGCTCAATCGAAAACGTTGGACGGCGAAGCAAAAAGAGATCATCCTTGACAGCCGCCTTCGATCCACCGAAGCGATGGGCCGCTACATCGATTCACTGTCCCGCCCCCCGTCGTTGTTTATCAACGCCAGCGCCATCGGCATTTACGGCACTTCGGACTCCGCAACATTTACCGAGCAAACGACCGATTACGGCGGCGACTTTCTAGCCCAGACCGTCCAAGCATGGGAAGCATCGGCCCGTCCGATTGAGCAGCTTGGCATCCGCACCGTCTACGCTCGCTTTGGCGTCGTGTTTGCCCGACATGGCGGCGCCTTGCCGATGATGATCAAGCCGTACCGGCTGTTTGTCGGCGGTCCAATCGGCAGCGGACGGCAATGGCTATCGTGGATTCATCTTGAAGACGTCGTGCGCGCGGCCTCGTATATCATCGAACACGAGGAATTGTCCGGCCCGATCAATTTCACCGCACCCTATCCAGTGCAAATGGATGAGTTCGGCCGCATGCTCTCCCGCCTTCTTGGCCGTCCGCATTGGCTTCCGATTCCCGCTTGGGCGCTTCGTCTTCTCCTTGGCGAAATGAGCATGCTTGTCACCGAAGGGCAGCGCGTCATCCCAAAGAAGCTATTGCAAGCCGGCTTCCGCTTTTCGTTTCCAACGTTGGAAGGCTGTCTCACCGATTTGCTTTTGCCCCATGACCGACAAAAAATATCCAAAAAAAATTAACAAAAAAACAATTCCCTTTTTGCCTCCGATCGTGTATGATAAAGGAGACCTTAGGCTAGTTGTCGTCATAATCGCATACGGACAGGAACAAGGGGAAGGCAAATGGTGCGTCACCAGCGCTCGCGCTGGTCCTAGTGGGTTCGATTCCCACCCCGAAATTTTTTTAATGAAGTTTTAATAAAAAAATTTCGAGGGTGGGTTCCCGCTGGGAGGCTGCCCTCGGCATCCAAAGGAGGGATTGGCCATGTTGAAAAAACGCGAGCTGCAAGATTGCCATGCGCTGTACGAGCTGATGGTGCATCCGGACGTCTTCCCTTTCGTGCGCCAAAAAGCCAGCTCGTACGAAGAGTTTTTATTCATGACAAAACAGCTCATGGAGGCGGAAGAACGTGGCGAATTGATTTCGCGCACGATTTTAGACGAATGGGGAAACCCGATCGGCACAATCAGCCTCTTTGATATCCAAGATGGCGCCGGCTTTTTAGGCACGTGGCTCGGCAAGCCGTATCACGGGCTCGGTTACAATCGGCGCGCCAAAGAAGCGTTTTTCCATGAGCTGTTTTATGAGCTGTCGATCGAAACCGTGTTTTTGCGCATTCGCAAAGTCAACGTCCGCTCGATCAAAGCGGCGGAAAAACTGCCGTACGTCACGCCGGCCAATGAAACGCGGCGGGCGTTGCTCGAGCAAATCGGCGCGGATGTATACAATTTGTACGAAATTACAAAAGACAACTACACGCTCTATACAATGCGCCATCCTTCCTTTGCCCACAATGAAGAACAGCGCAAAGAGGCATAAGCCGCGGGAGAGCGCATCTGATGCAAAAAGAGGCTGTCCAAACGGACATCCTCTTTTTTACGCATAAAAACGGCTGGTTTTGCGCAAAATGGAACTAAAGGAATATTGATGCAAAGCGAGGGAACAAGCGATGGCGGAAAAACGAAAACGCGAAAAAGCGAAGCATACGCTGACAAGCGCCCAAGAAGTAAGCTATGCCCGCGATTTTAAAATGGCGGACCAAGCGGGCGGCTATACGGCCAAAAAGGCGCGCCACTAGAAACGATTGCTATTTATACGCTGGCGCCGTCCATGCCATCCTAATGATTGAATCGTACGATTCACACTTCTCTATAGGGGGCATGGATGATGGGCCGTTCTCGCGGACAACGAACACGCGACAAAAACAAGGCGACTTTGCCGCAAGTGCCGAAACAGCTGAAATCTGACGGCATCGATGTGGAATACTCGGCAGAATTTGCCGACCATGAAGACCTTGAAGCACAGGCACGCGCTGCGGCAGCCGGCATCCGCCGGCAAGAGCGCAAACAGTAATCGAACATGGCGCCCGCTTTGATGGGGCGCCTTTTTCCTGTGAACCGCTTCCACTTCGCTTTGCTTGGAGTGAGAGACTTTCTTTGTTCAACGCGTCTCTCAAGCCACGCTACACCGTCGCCTCGCCCTCGAGCTCCAACACTTGGCTGTACCGTTTATAAAACCGCCCCAACTCCCCTTTGTAATGGTCTTTCCACGGTTTTTCCTTGCCGCAATAATGGATAAAAACGGTGTTTTCCTCAATCCAAGCTAAATCGTGTTTCGGGTTGGGCAAAAGCTGCAAAAAGTCATAATAGCGCGCGTCGTAGTTGTAGCGGTAGCAGTCGACCGGTTTAATTTTGTCCCAGTACAACCCGTTCAAGACGTCTTGGTCAGGAAGAACAAGCTTGAACCGGTTGTCGCGAATGAACTGGTAAATGTCCGCAAGCCGCACGTGTTCGCGCATCATCGCAATGTTCATCATCATCACACCCGTGTTGAAATACCCTTTCGCGTTCGGCGTTTTTAACCGCAACTTGTTGAACAAGTTTGCCACCTTCGTCGAATGGGTATGCTCAGCCGCAATGAACAAGTTCCCTTCAAAATCCATGTCATACAGCTCATCCATCGGGTTGATCGCCACAATATCCGGATCAAGGTACAAGACACGGTCGACGTCTGGCGGCAAAAACAAATGCGCCGCCAGACGGTAATACATCTCCACCGTATAGTGGCGGAAAACAGGCGCATCATGAAACAGTTGCGGATCAACGTAAATCGGCACCAGCTCATGCCCCTGCCGGCGAACAAACTCGCCAAGCGCCTGAATCTCTTCCTCGGCAATGCGCGAGTAAAGCAAGTAAAACCTAAACGTGCGCCGGTTGTTGCAAAACAGCGAATGCATCAAGACTCTCAACGGCGGAAGATAATTGGCGTCTGTCGTGACTAACACTTGAAACATGCACCATCACTTCCTTTTTTGCGTCATCGATTCCCCTTTCTCTACAATTATATAGAAATTTAGGTGAATGTTGCGCCCTTTTCATGCCAAATTGTCCGACCGGGCGACGATTTCTTGTCATTCCTTTACATTGAAAAGGGCCTATGCCAGCAACGCGGCAATGTGCCTTACTCCCCTCGCCAGCCGGCTTTCGCTGGCGAATTTCTTATTCGACTATTTACAATTATCAAACAAATCACTATAATAAACGTATAAGCCGTCTCCTGCCAGCTTGGCCGCTTGTGCAGACCGGACGGCCCCTGCCATCTGTCCGATAGCCCCGTTGCCTGACAGGCAGCGTTGGCAGCTTTTATGCATCGACCACAAAAAGAACTGTGCGGCCTGACGGCATCTCCGCGCCGGAATGCCTTCTCAGTCCGTTCAAGCCGGTTCCTATCTTGCACGCTGTATAGGAACCGGCTTTTTGCATGTAAACAGAAAGGAGGGAAATCGATGCCAGGAGCGCTCGATGGCGTGCGCGTGCTCGACTTATCGCGCGTGTTGGCTGGTCCGTATGCGACGATGATTTTAGGCGATTTAGGCGCTGATGTCATCAAAGTCGAAGCGCCCGGGGGGTCGGATGACACCCGGTTTTGGGGGCCGCCGTTCCAAAACGGCATGAGCGCTTACTATACCGCCGTCAATCGAAACAAACGAAGCATCACCGTCAATTTAAAATCGGCAGAAGGACAAGAGACGATTCGCCGCCTCGCCGAAACAGCTGATGTCCTCATTCACAATTTTAAGACCGGAACGATGGAACAGTGGGAACTCGGCTATGAATCGTTGTCACGCCTCAACCCACGTCTCATCTACTGCTCCATCACCGGGTTTGGCGAGACAGGACCGCTCGCTCCATTAGCCGGCTACGACTATATCATTCAGGCAATGAGCGGCTGGATGAGCATTAACGGCACTGCGGACACCGGCCCGCTCAAAGTCGGCGTCGCCGTCACGGATGTGTTCACCGGCCTGTATGCCGCCATCGCGATCGAAGCGGCGCTTTTGGCCCGCGAGAAAACGGGGCGCGGGCAAAAAATTGATCTCGCACTGTTTGACTGCGCCGTGAGTGCGCTTGTCAATGTCGCCGCCAATTATTTGTTATCCGGCGACGTCCCGAAACCGCTCGGCAATGAACACCCGAACATCGTGCCATACTCAACGTACATGGCAAGCGACGGTCCGATCGTCATCGCCGTCGGCAATGACCGACAATTTCAAGCGCTTTGCTCGTTGTTGTCCGATCACTCGCTTGGAACCGATCCGCGCTTTCAAACCAATCCCGGCCGAGTCGCCCATCGCGAAGAGCTGAACCGGCGGCTGAACGAGGAAATCAAGCGGCGGACGCGGGCCGAGTGGCAGCGCCTTCTCGCCGAGAAAGGCATTCCATGCGGACCGGTGCAGACGCTCGATGAACTGTTCCGCCATCCGCAAACGGCGGCGCGCAAGATGACAGTCACGGTGCACCATCCAATCGTCGGTCCGTTAACGCTTGTCGCCAGCCCACTGAAACTGTCTGACACGGCGGTGTCTTATCGGCTGCCGCCCCCGCTGGCCGGCGAGCATAACGGCGAGGTCGAAGCTGGATGGCAAGGCAAACCGGCCGCTGAAAACGGTCCGTACGACAAAAACCAATGAATAAACCGTTGTTCTCCTCAACCGCTTCAGCGCCCGCTGAAACAAGGGAAACGAACGTTGACACGAAAACCATGAAAAACAAACAGTTGCATAGGGGGATGGAAACGATGATGAACTTCGACTTTACACCCGAACAAGAAATGCTGCGGCAAACGGTGCGCAAATTCGTCGATAAAGAAATTATGCCTTATATCAAAGAATGGGATGAGCGCGGCGAATTTGACCGCAACATTTTCAAGCGGCTCGCTGAGCTCAATTTAATGGGCGTCTGCATTCCCGAAACATATGGCGGCATGGGCATGGATTACAACTCGCTTGCCATCGTCTGCGAAGAGCTCGAACGCGGCGATACGGCGTTTCGCACCGCCGTATCGGTTCACACCGGGCTGAACAGTTTGACGCTCCTTCAGTGGGGAACTGAAGAACAAAAGCAAAAATATCTCGTCCCACAAGCGCGCGGGGAAAAAATCGGCGCATTCGGCCTGACCGAACCGAATGCCGGCTCAGACGTCGCTTCCATCCAGACGACAGCCGTCCGCGACGGAGATGACTATATTTTAAACGGACAAAAAACATGGATTTCCCTCGCTGACATCGCTGACCACTTCCTTGTGTTCGCCTATACGGACAAATCGAAAAAGCACCGCGGCATTTCCGCCTTTATCGTCGAACGGACGATGCCCGGCTTTTCGTCGCGCCCGATTAAAGGGAAACTTGGCATTCGTTCCGGAAACACTGGCGAGCTGTTTTTCGACAACGTCCGCGTCCCGAAAGAAAACTTGCTCGGGGAAGAAGGCGAAGGATTCAAAATCGCCATGTCAGCGCTTGACAACGGCCGGTTCACCGTCGCCGCCGGCGCGGTCGGCCTCATTATGGCATGTCTTGAGGCGAGCGTTAAATACTGCCACGAACGAAAAACATTCGGCAAAGAAATCGGCCGCCATCAGCTCGTCCAGCAAATGATCGCCCGCATGGAAGCTGGTTTGCAAATCAGCCGCCTGCTCGTGTACAAAGTCGGCTTTCTCAAAAACGAAGGCCGCCGTTGCACGCGGGAAACATCGCTCGCCAAATGGATCGCCTGCGACTACGCGAACCAGGCGGCCGACGATGCCGTGCAAATCCACGGCGCCTACGGCTATTCGAACGAATATCCGGTCGAGCGCTACTTGCGCAATTCGAAAGCGCCGGTCATTTACGAAGGAACACGGGAAATTCATACGATCATGCAGGCCGAATATGTGCTCGGTTACCGCCAAGACAAACCGTTGCGCAAAACGCTGCCGGCATGGCGGCCGGCTGAAAACTGAATCACCAACGAAATCATGGGCGGCCAAGCCGCTGACCCGCACCAAAACGCCGCTGCCCCCCATCAACCGATGAGGGGCAGCGGCTTATGGCTCTTTCTCCTCCATTTTGCAATATTGTTTGTACAAATCTTTTAGCGCCGCGCACAGAGCAGAATGGGCTTTCCCTAAATACCCTTCGTCAAGCTCGGCGAGCAGACCGTCGATGCCATCGCGCAGCGAATGGCCGCGAAGCAGGCGGGCCACGTAATCGCGCCCATGTTCAGTAGCCAGTGTGCATGATGCCTCCACGATCACCCCGTATTTTTTATCAATTTCCGCTGTGATCGTCAGCGTATCGTAAAGGCTTTTCGCCGCCATTCCGGCCGGCAGCCGCGCATGACCGGCGATAAACTGCGTTTTCATCCGCTTTCCCTCTTTCCTCGTCTTTCCTGTTGCTGTTATACCAGCTGCTATCTTATTTCGCGGCGTGCATCCATTTTCCCTGCCTCGTTTGGCAGTCAACGAAAAAAAGCCGCCGGCCAGACAAACCCGGCAAGCGGCATATCGTTTCTTTTTAGCGCTGCTGTACCGACGCAAGACGGCCTGCCTCCCAGTTCACCCACGCCCCGCTGTCTGGGTCAATCGAGGCGAGACGGAGCCAGCCGTTTTGGACTTTGCGCCGAAATTCGCTGTTTTCATCGAGCAACCGCTTGATATAGGAAGACGGCGCTTCAATGATGACGAGCAACCGAAGCGGAGAGTGGAACCACTCACGGTCAGATGCGGCGACGGACTGCCACGGCAAGCCGGCTAGCAAGTCGCTTCCGTTCCCTTGCATGACGCCGATGCCGCCGGTCACCGTCTGGGTCGTTTTGTCGCCGCTTCCATAGTAATTCGGTGCCACTGTCGAAGCATAATATTGCAAGTTGATCCACTGCCCAACCGTGGCCGGCCCAGCGATGATGCCGGCCAGCGCCTCACCGGTCGGATCTTCGCGCCAATCGTAGCTGTGCAAAAACACCCGGCCGTCTAAATGAACGCCCTTTGTCAACGCCCGCCGCCCAATCAGGAAAGCGGCGTTCCCCGCCAATCCCCACTCCGGACGAATTTCACTCCAGTCGACGGCGCGGCGTCGGGCTTCGGCAACCGGATCGCGCGGCATGGCGCCGACATGCGGCAGCTTCGCCATCCGCTCAGCATTGGCTTGGCGGCTGACGCCGGCAAGCGCCTGTTTCAGCTGTCGAAACGCCGCCTCAGCCGCTTCGGACAACGGCGGCACTTCCACCCAACGCAACTCGTCAACGGTCGTGATATGTTCAGCGGCGACGAACACTGTCTCATCCGGGATGACGATTCCCTCTTTCGCCAATCCATCCCGCACGTGCGGCAAGTTGGCCAACGCGGCGAATACGCGGGCGTTGAACGCCCCAGCCGCGCCGCCGCACGCCCCGCAATCGAGCGCGGACGCATACGGGTTATTTGTCGTCTCGCTCTCATGGCCGCAGACGACGACAAGCGGGGCAAATGAAGACGTCAGGCCGATGTTCACGAGAAGCTGTTTTACGTATTGCACTTGCTCTTCTTTTGTCAACCCGATCGGCAGCCCAGTCGTTTCGTCATGCCCTTGGCAATCAAGCGACAGCGTCGTCTTCGGTTTTTGTTGCGCCGACATTTCCGCCTGATGAATGACTTGCCCAGCCCAAGCCGGCGCTGCGCTGCGGGCGATCGTATGCAAACCAAGCCAAGGGCCGCTCATTTCCGGAAGCAGCAAACCAGCCAGCAGATGCTGCTTGATTTTTTTAAACGTCCGGCCGACAAAGCGGAACAGATCGCGCCGCCGGCGGTACGGCGCCGCCGTTTCGGGAGAAGCGGTTTCGTTGATTTCATGCCGCGGCGCCACAATCGCCGGGCAAGACGGATGGGCGTCATCGCTGTCAAGCACGCGCGTTTGGATCGGCAAGCCGAAAAAGCCAGCGCAACCGTACGTTTCAAACGGGCCGACCGCCTCTACATGACGGCGGAACGGCTCGGAGCGCACATCAATGCAAAACAATAGCTGCGCTGCCGCCTGCTCTTTTGGCTCCTCAGGTTGACGGGTGAGAACCGCTTCTTTCAGCTTCGCTTCATACGTATCTTCCCACGCCTCAAGCCAAAGATGGCGGCGGCCAATCCGCCAGAACCGATCGGCGAACACCAGACGAGCTTGGCGGTCTTCGAGCGGAAGGCGCCGCCAGTCGTCCAGCGTCGTGCCGCCCCAGTGGATCCAGGCGGCCAACAGCGGCCCAACCGCACGATCGTCTTCGTTTTCTTCCTCCTTCAGCGGCAGATGGGGCGCTGTGAACACCCACTCCAGCGACAAACGAACGGCCAAGTAGTTGATCAGCCCGCCGATTTCGTCACCTGCACGGCGCGATTGCCAGACCATCATCCCCGCCCAGCCGGGCAGAGCTAATAAATGCGCTTCTAAATAGGCCACGGCTTCCTCATCCTGCACCCCGAGCTGCTCAAGCGCCCGTTGCAGCGCCTCCTCTGGATGGTGAGGCCAATCGAAAAGCCGTTTCCGCTCCTCCTTGGACAAGGACGGATCAAGAGGCGCCAAACGACGCCAAGACCCGTAAAAGCCGTGTTCACGGTGCGGCAGCGCCCACACCGCCTCTCCCCGATCGTAAAACAGCTTGCACCATTTGATCATTTGTTGATCCAACCGCTTTTCCAAACCAAGGCGCACAGACCGCGTGCGGATGGAAACAGAGCGCAGCGGCATAGCGGCGGCCAACTCGATCAGTTTCGGCATCTGAAGCGCTTCTTCGGGCACCGCATCGTTCCAAAGGAGGGCGCGGCATAGCCGTTCCGCTTCATGGCGCGGCGCAGGAAGCGGCTCGTCATCCAACCATCGTTGCAGACGCCGCTCGATGAAGGAAACGTCAATCTCCCCTTTGGATAGCGCCGCATGAAAAACGGCCATTGGCGGATACAAGTCGATGCCGTAAGCTTCTTGCAGCCGGTCAGCCGCGTCGACAAACGACTTGTCTTCCATCCCCATCCACGGATGGCGGGCGATAAACGCAGAAATCGGCCAAAGCGGAGCGATCACCTTCGCCGCTTCGCTGACGATCGCCTCGAGCGGACAAGCGGCTGCTTTTTTTGCCTCCGTTGACCGTTCAAGTGATATGACGCTTCTACTCATGAGCCATCCCCTCCTTTAGATAGGACGCCAAATAACGCGGGTGTGCTTCGGTCGCCGCCGGACGCGGTTCACCAAGATGAACAAACCACATGTACAGGCGAATGGCAAGCATGGAACTGCGCCGGTTCGCGATCCATACAGCAACCAGCGCCGCGGCAACAAACAGAGCGCAGACAAGCCATTCGAACGAAGCGGGCGGCAAAAAAGCGGACGACATCCCGTTATGAAGCAGCGCCATAAATTGATGGCGCACCGTTTCGGACGCCAACGCCAAAGCAACGACAACCGCAAAGCCCAGCCAACGGCCTTCGCGAAAATCCGTAAGCCGTCCCCAGGCAACCGTTGCCGAGGCCGCAAGCAAAAGCGCGCTCAACAGCCGGGCCGGTTCGTGCGGAGCCGCCTGCCAAAAGGCCCACCCAAACAGCACGCCGAGGATGATGCCGCCCGGCCGCGAACTGCCTGTTTTTCGCAATCCTGCCCGACCGACTCGCGGCACGACGGACCCGGACTGCAAAAAGAGCGTCGCTTTAAACAACCCGTGCAACACTAAATGCACTACTGCGGCCCCGTAAGCGCCCAGGGCGCATTGCACAAGCATGACGCCCATTTGCGCCATCGTCGAACCGACGAGCTGGCGCTTGTAGTCAACATGAACAAAGCTAACGCCCGTGCCAATCAAAATCGAGGCAAAAGCGATCAGAAACAGCGCCACATGCGCCCACGTTTCGTGAAAAAGCGGAGAAAAGCGCCAAAGCAAGAGCCCCCCAGCGTTGACAAGACCGGCATGCATCACCGCTGACACCGGCGTCGGCGTCACGGCTGATTCCATCAGCCAGCGATGAAACGGCCATTGCCCAGCTGGAATGACGGCAGCCAACATGAGCAATCCGCTCATCACCGCCCTTTCCCATAGAGCGAGACGAGCTAAACGTTCCGCCGACAACGCCGAGACGAGCGTCCATTCACCGACTCTCGCCCCAAGCCAAACAGCGGTGAGGGCCACAGCAATCCAACTTGCCAAAAACAGCATGCCCATCTGCCAGGCAACGAACTGAGCCGGCTCCCATTCTTTTTTCAACGCGATCAACGCCACAAGCCCCACAAGCGGCAGCCCCCAGCACACTGCGATCAACCGCAAGTCGCCGGCCGCCCACGTGAGCGAAGCGGCAAATGACGTCCATGTCAAGAGCGAGAAATACAGCCGATAGCGGCGGTCGCCGTGCAAATAGCGAACCGCAAACCGTTGAATCGCCCAGCTGAGAAGCGAAATATAAACGGCGGACAGCCAGCTCGTCGCATCAAACCGCCACGGGCCGATGTCGACCGCGCCGCCGGCGCCGATCCATCCGAATAGCGCCGCCGCCCCCGGCAACAGCAACAGCCAAACGTGCACATGCACATATCGTTCCGACACACGCGGAAACAGCCACACGATCGCACTCAGGAAAACGACCGCAATCGCCGCCAGCCATCCCCATGCGAACCATTCGTTCCCCATTGCCATCTCCTCCCCTCATCTGCTTGCACATCGTTCGAGAGAAAAAAGAAAAAACCGGCTATGTCAATCAGGCAAAACGGCCGAAAAAGGCCGTTCCATTGCCTATCGATTGCCCATAGCCGGTTTACCTTCAACCAATCATCGCTCAATTGTTTGAAGATCTCCCGTTCGTTGTCGCGCGGCAGGCGACGGTCGGTTTCCCTTCAACGAACCTAAGCCCACGTAGGTTTTTTGAAGGGCTCCCGACAGCATCGTCCACTATTTTATTCTATACTTACTATACAAAAGTTGTTTCAATTATACAATAACTTTGTTGATTTGTCATGGAAAAATTTATTTTGTCAACTGTTTCTCCAAATCGTTGAACAGCTTAAAGACAATAATCCGCTCACCCGTTCGGGTGCTTAAATCGGTATGAAAGCTTTTTACTTTTTCACCCGTGATTTCCAAAATCATCTTCTTCAAATCATCGACGCCCGATTCCACCAAACTCGTCCGCGACCGTTTCACCGCCAGCATCCCTTCCTTCGATTCACAAAGAGCGTACTCAGCAGGTGTCAAGATGCCATGCAGGGAAACGATAATCATATCACGCAAAATATCGGTTTTCACCGACACCGAGCCGCGGCCGAGAAAATCTTTTTCCCATTTCGTCAACGCTTTGCTGATTTCCGATTCCATCCAACCTTTTGACTTGTTCATGCCCTGATCCCCCTAACCAACCCGCGGCTTCCCGCCGCCATCCGCCACGTTGCACTGATAAACATTATTATAGCCGTAATTGGTGGATAGCGCTAGAGCAAAATGGGCAAGGCGCCGACAGAAAGCGGATTCATTCGCGTTTTGCCTGAGGCATGAGGCATCGTCTATTGGAACAAGAGCAGCGGCCCCGCACCGATCGCGCCTGGGTCGATACCGGCACACGGCCGCCCCTGTTGAAACAAGAGCGTCCGTTGTTCCGTTGGCCAGCAGGGAAAACAAACGCCCTTGCCTCACATCCTGCGGCCCTATTTTTTGTTGCAGCTGGGAAAAACAAAAACCAAGCCATTCCTCCTCCCCAATAACCCCGTAATCCAACCTGCACGGAAACGTCGCCAAGAAAAAGCAAACCGGCTTTCTCCTTTCCAAGCTGGCTACTGCTGGATACACCGGAGCGACCGCAGCCGGTTCAGCGCCGCCGCCAGCTCGAAGCGGCGCGGGCGAGCAAGTTCACCCGGATTCCCTTTTCGGAACGAAACTGAGCCTAGCCCTTGACGGTCCCATTGTTCTTCGATCGCATCAAGTAGTTGGCGGATGGTTTTCTTCCCGTCGAGCCATCCTTTTCGTTCCATATACAGCAGCGCCGCGGCAATCGCCCGAGTCTGGCTGTCATCGACCAGCTGCTCAAGCGCATAAAGCAATAGATCGGTTTGCCCGTACTGAATAACGTGCCGTCCGCGCGCGACGGCTTTTGCTTTTTTTCCTTTTTGGCTGTTCAAACTTTCGGGCAGGGGAATGCGCTCGCGAATGCGGCCGAACGACTCTCCGCCTTCCGCTTTCCGTCCCGACGGCATCTCTGCAGCGATCCGCTTCGCCTCTCCGGTCACATCAAACGGGACGTACTGCTCCATTTTGATCACGCAATCAGCGATATCCAAGTAATCCCCCAACCCGCCGACGACAAGAACCGTCGAAATGCCGTAATCGCGAAATAGTTGACGCGCCTTGTCGATATACGGCGTGATTGGTTCGGCTTCTTTCGCCACGAGCGCCTGCATGCGTCCATCGCGGATGAGCAAGTTCGTTGCGCTTGTATCTTCGTCAATCAAAAACGCCGATGCCCCCGCTTCAATCATTTCGATCATGCTCGCGGCCTGTGAGGTGCTGCCGCTCGCGTTTTCCGTCGAAAACTGCGTTGTCTCTTTGCCGTACGGCAACGCGCCAATGAGCGGCGAAATGTCAACACTGGCGACGCTCCGGCCGTCTTCGGCGCGAATTTTCACCGCCCCGCTGTCGGTGATGACAAACTCCCGCCCGTCGCCGGCGATATGGTCATACACGCCGTGCTCTAACGCCTGAAGCAGCGTCGATTTGCCGTGATACCCGCCGCCGACAATAAGCGTAATGCCTTTTCGGATGCCCATGCCTTTCACCGGCTCGGTGCAGTGCGGGATCGGGATCGCGATCTCCAGCTCTGGCGGGCTTTGAAACGGTACGGCCTCGCATTGCAGCGGCTTGTCGCTCACTCCGCTCTCCCGCGGCAAAATCGCGCCGTTTTTGACAAACGCCACCAAACCATGCTCGCGCAAATAACGGCGAATGGCGTGCTGCTGATCGGCCAGCTCCACCGCCGGGCGGATGTCTTCTTCCCGAAGGCCGTACACCGCTCGCTCAATGACGGATGGAATTTGCTCGAAAAAGATGACCTCGGCTTCTTTCGCCAAAATGCGCCGTCCATTCGCCGGCAAACCGACCGATAAACAAACCGTAATCGTCTCGTCAGCCACTTGCACCGCCGTCCGCTCGAGCACTTTTTGCCCCGGCGCATCAATCAAGACGAGTCCACTTTTTCCCGACCCGCGCGCCCGCAGCGGCCATTGCCGCAATTCGCGGTGGACGCGGCGCAAAAGCAAATCCTCACAGCGAGTGCGGCGCGGTTTCGTATCGGTCCACTCCGCTGCCAGCGCCGTTTTCGCCCGCGGCACGATCACCCGCACCTTGGACGGTTCGGCAAACGGATCGCCTTGCACATGGTCAATTGCAAGCGTAAACGTTGGGAACCGATACGTACCTTCGATCGCTTTATATGCCTTATAGCCTTTTTGGTCGATCGACCGCAGCCGTTGTCTCAGTGTTTCCATCCAACCATCCCTTTCTTTTTCCCTTGACTCCTACTTCTAACAGACACCTTTCAGAATTGGATCCAACTCCAAGAATGCCCAGCCATGCCTAATGGATTCTGCGTGACACTTCCATAGCAATGTTCAGTCCTTGCCTTTGTTCTAAAACGACCCCTATGCACCATTTTGATTGTACCGCAAACCCATCCTCTTCATCCATCACCAGCAAAAACAGCGGCCCGCCTATTCTTAGGGCGAGCCGCCTGCTGCTTAACGATCTTTCATCTCTATCCAAATTAGACGATGCAAAAGGTGATTCGTTTCTCCTTTGCCGCTAAACGAAAACGCCATCACCATTACGTCCCGCAAAACGTCCGGTACGGGCGGTCGGACGGCGGAGGCAGTTCCGCGTATTTCTCTTGCTCCGGCGAATAGGCGTACGGATCAGACAGCGCTTCAAGGAAACGCTCCATCACGCTGTAGTCGCCGTCATGGACCGCGGCGGCCAACGCCTCTTCAACCCGGTGGTTGCGTGGAATCACAGCCGGATTATGGCGGCGCATCCGTTCATACGCTTCCTCTCTTGACACCGATTCTTGGCTGAGCCTTGTCTGCCAGCGCTCATGCCACTCTCGGAACTCAGCGGAATCAAACAGCGCCATCCCCGTATATTCGCCTAACGTCAACGCCCGGAACGTGTTCGTATAATCAGCGCGGTGCGCCTCCATCAGCCGCAATAAATCCGCAATCAGCTTCTGATCCCCTTCCTGCTCCTCGGCAAGGCCGAGCTTCGCCCGCATCCCGCTAAGCCAATGGTCGTGGTATTGCTTCGGATAGTGGTCAAGCGCCCCTTGGGCAAGCGCGATCGCTTTTTCTTCATTCTCATCAAGCAACGGCAACAAGCTTTCCGCAAACCTTGCCAAATTCCAGCCCCCGATGTACGGCTGGTTTCCGTACGCATACCGCCCTTCCGTATCAATCGAACTGAACACCGTCTCCAGGCTGTATGTGTCCATAAACGCGCACGGCCCATAGTCGATCGTTTCCCCGCTGATCGTCATATTGTCCGTGTTCATCACCCCGTGGACAAAGCCGACAAGCTGCCATTTCGCGATCAGTTCCGCTTGGCGTTCGATCACTTGTTCAAGCAAAAACAAATAGCGGTTCTCAGCTTCCTCAAAGCCAGGAAAATGGCGCCAGAGCGCATAATCGGCCAGAGCGCGCAACTCCTCTATCGTCCCCCATTGCGCCGCGTATTGAAACGTCCCGACGCGCAGATGGCTCGAGGCGACACGGGTCAACACCGCCCCAGGCAATTCCGTTTCGCGCATAATCGTCTCTCCCGTGGTGACGACCGCAAGACTTCGCGTTGTCGGGATGCCAAGCGCGTGCATCGCCTCGCTCACAATGTACTCCCTCAGCATCGGCCCAAGCGCCGCCCGCCCATCACCGCCGCGCGAATACGGCGTCCGGCCCGAGCCTTTCAGCTGGATGTCCACCCGCTCGCCGCTTGGGGTGACGTGCTCGCCAAGCAGCACCGCCCGTCCGTCGCCAAGCATCGTAAAATAACCGAACTGATGCCCCGCATACGCCTGCGCCAGCGGCTCAGCTCCGTCTGGAATTTTGTTTCCAGCTAAAACGACCACCCCATCTTCACTTCGCAACGCTTCCTCATTCAGCCCAAGCTCTGCGGCCAGCGAACGATTCAACACCGCAAGCTTCGGCGCGCGCACCGGCGTGGGGAGGACGTTGCTGAAAAAGCGCTCCGGCAGCCTTGCATAACTGTTGTCGAACTTCCATCCTGCGTCCAACATCGTCATCTCCTTTGCGGCCAAAACAGCCTTTTTATATGAGTTTATTGTACGGCAAAGCGGGCGGCATGATAAACCGAAAACGCGCGATCCTAAACCAAAAACCGAACCGTCAACGTTCGACGAAAACCACCATATTTTCTCTTTCTTTCTCGCCCCGTTTCTTTGTATAATACCTGTGAGGAGGTGAGAAAAAGTGGAAGAGAAAACAATCATTCAAGCGGTGCTTCAAGCGCTCGAACAGCATTCTGACAAAATTAGCTCGAAAATGCAGGAAATGGAGCAACGACTGCATCATGAAATGCAAACGATGGAACAGCGACTTCACCATGAAATGCAAACAATGGAGCAACGACTCCGCAGTGAGATGCAGGAAATGGGACAACAGCTCCGAGCAGAAATCCGTGCTGTTGAGACTCGGCTTGAGGCCAAAATCGACTCCCTTCGTGAGGAAATGCAACAGATGAACAGACAACTGAACGAACGAATCGACCACCTTGAAGAAGAATTAACAGATACTCAAGCCTCGGTCGAAGTGTTGACAACAAAAGTGCTCCACCACGACCGAAAACTTCGCCAACTGACCAAGCAAGCGTAACCCCTCTCAGTTAGCCAGCCATTTTCCCTGTCCACCGCACGTCAAAAACCGCTTCCGTTTCATCTTCCATGTTCATCTTGATGAAACGGAGCGGTTTTGGTGTTCACAGAACACCTACTCCCTATCAAAAAATGAATCGCGTTCGACATAGCATACTCTCAATGCATAGCGCTTGTGCTACTCACACACTCTTCATTTCACCAATCCATGCCGAAACGCATAAATAACCGCTTGCGTCCGGTCTTGGACGCCAAGTTTGGCGAGGATGTTGCTTACATGCACTTTCACCGTTTTAAGTGAAATGAACAATTCATCGGCCATTTCTTGATTCGTTTTCCCTTGCGCCATCAACAAAAGCACTTCCATCTCCCGGCTCGTGAGCTGCTCATGCGGCAGGCGCTCTTCTTGTTTCCGATAGTTTCGCATCACTTTTCCGGCCACTTCCGGTTCGAACACCGATTGCCCGTGGAACGTGGCGCGAATGGCGTCGGCAATTTCGCTCGCTTTCGATGTTTTCAATAAATAGCTCGTCGCCCCTGCTTCAAGCGCGGCAAACACGTTTTCATCATCCAAAAAACTCGTCACGACAATGATTTTCGCCTCCGGCCACGCGCCGATGATTTCGCGCGTCGCGGCAATGCCGTCCATCGGTTCCATCACGAGGTCCATTAAAATGACATCCGGACGCAACTGGAGGGCGAGCTCCACCCCTTTTTTACCATCTTCCGCCTCGCCAATCACCTCCATATCTGGTTGGGCGGATAAATACGCCGACACGCCAAGCCGCACCATTTCATGATCATCGACAAGCAGCACCTTAATCACGGTCATCCCCCCTGTGCAAAAGCGGCACTTTCACTTCCAACCTCGTTCCTTGACCTTTTAAGCTGACAATTTTCAACATCCCACCGATTTCCGCCGCCCGCTCATACATGTGCTGCAACCCGTACGAGCCGCTTTTCGAACGTTCCACATCAAAGCCAACGCCATCGTCGGTGACGCGCAAAATGGCAAACCCGTCCCGTTCGATGAGCAATACTTCCAACGACTTCGCTTTCGCATGGCGCAGCGTGTTGGAAAGCGACTCTTGCAAAATGCGGAACAGATGGTCCTCGACTCCTTTATCCAGCGAAATGTCTTCGATTTTCCATTTCATCTCGAGCGGCACTTTACCCGCCAGTTCAGTAAGCAGTTCGTTCATCCCTTCTTGGAGCGATTTTCCTTTCAGATGCACCGGCCGCAAGTGCAGAAGCAGCGCCCGCATTTCCAATTGCGACTGGTGAATCATTTGTTCGACCATTTTCAGTTGCTTCCGATGGCGTTCATCATCGGGCGGCATCGTTTCCATGACGGCTGACATCATCATCGAAGCGGCGAACAATTGTTGGCTTACGGAATCATGCAGTTCCCGCGCCAGCCGCGTGCGTTCTTCGGAAAGAATGCGTTCAACGAGCCGCTCTTCCTGTTCGGCCTTTTCCGCCGCCAATTTTTGAACGCGTTTCGTTTGCTCGAGCCATTGCGTTTGCAGCTTCACGATTTGCCGCCAAAGCTCTTGCAGTTCCGGCGGCGGCTCTTCCCGATGCAACTCCCCCATCTCTCCTTGTTCAATGTGCCGAAGCGCCTGCACAACCGCTTGCCATTGCTTGCGAAAGAAGGAATCAAGCATAAGTCCAACAGCAATCCCCATACACAGGCTTACAGCGAACACAAACAACAAAAACGGCAACCCCATCACAGTTTGATCCCACAAAGACGACCACATTCCAGGCGGAAGGAAATAGAGAAAGGAAATGAGCAACGCCACAGCAAGCGCAAGCGCAAGCAAAACAGAAGCGAGCATCGGTCGGCTCATACGCGTGTCACCTCGACATTGCCAATGATCATCGAGGTGACGATTTTTAGCTTTTGCTCCGCTTGATCATACGAAGAAGTTTGATAAATGAGCGTCTCGTTGAACATTTTCTCCTGTTCCTTGCCAAACAGCGAGGCAACACCAAAAATGGCGGAATGAACGAGCCGTGTTTCAATTTCGTACGGAACGAGAATTCGAATGTTGCCGATCAACCCTCTCACGATAATGACCGCTTCCCCTTTCGGAAGCACAGTATAGCCGACATCAATGACCGTATCCCCGATCCCCGTTTGGATATTGACATCATTCCACTCATACACCCGTTCTGAGGTCGCTTGCCGGCCAACCCATACATTTTGAAACAGTGGTTGACGGCGCACGATTTCCTCTCCCCCATACGAGTTCTCAGCCATAGTCGGGCGGATCACCGTCGGATGCCGCTTCGACTGAAACAATTGCCAAAGGGCATAACCCAACAGCGCGACCATGACAAAACGAGCGGCCATCATCGTGAACACATGAATGGCCAACATGATGCAGCCAAGCCAAAACAGCCATTTTCCTTTCCGCCGATGCCATTTTTTCCTTCCAACATAAATCAAACAGACCGATATACTTAACGAAAACAGCACGCCCGGGCGAAAAAACGAAATTTCGATTGCAAAAAGGAGCAGTGTCACCAAAACAACCCAACTGACATAGTCAGTTTTCTTCCGTTGATCAAGCATGTGGGGAGCCCCCTGTTGTCCAAAATGAAAAAGGCGTAACCATGTACGCCTTTAGCATATCCGGTTATTTTCCTTCCTGCAACTGCTTTTCCAGCTGAGCGATGCGCGCATCGATCGTGCTTCGGTAATAATCGGAACGAACTTGCTGCTCAAGGCGGTCAAGGTACACTTCCGCATCGGCGAACGCCGCCAGCGCCGGGCCGGTGTCCCCGTTGACCACCCGATGGATGCGGTAGTGCGCCCGAGCCGCATTCTCCCGCCCCATCAGCTCCATGCGCCGCATTTGCATATCTTTCAGCTTATGCTTCATTTCCTCATATTTCGCTTCTAACTCAAACAGCTCGCGGCTCGTTTGCTCGAGCAGCTGTTTTAAGCGGGCCGCGCGTTCCGCATATTGCGCTTGTTCACGCCGCGCAAATTCGGCCAGCTCCATTTCCCCGGCTTGCGTCGCCACCTCCGCCTGCTTGCTTCGCTTTTCCGCCATCTGTTCGGCTTCGCGATGTTCGCGGGCAAATTGCTCTTTCAGCACATATTGGCGCTCGAGCAGCTGCCGCACCCGCTCGACTTCCTGTTCACATTGGCGCAAATAGTGATTGAGAAGCGCGATCGGGTTTTTCTTTTCTTTTTCGTCAAGCCATTCATGGAGATCGGCTTCAATGATCGTTTTCAAGCGTGAGAACACACTCATCATCGATTCGCTCCTTTTCCATTGATTTCATGAATAATGCTTTTGCAGCTCCGCCCATTGTTTTTCAAAGTTGACAAACGGGTCGTCTGCTTCTGGAACGACGCGCTCGTCTTTCACCCCGTTCCATTTTTTATACACGACATACAGCACATACGCCGCGACAAGCGCGATGAGCGCTGGCACATTCGAAGCGCTGGCCGCCAACGCCGCACAGCCAATGAGCGCCCACACCACTTTCCCCAATGTCGACGGGGCTTTCAAACATTTCTTGAACGCATAGTACAGCACCGCCAGCGTGATTGCCAACCCGACAAGCGGCCCAAGATGAAACAGCAGCACAAGCAACGCCACCGCGCCGGCAACGAACAGCCCGATCTTTTTTGCCATCCTTTCTCCTCCTTTCGTCTTCCATCTTACCCGAGTCCCCTTCTTTCCATCATGAACCAGGGATATATTTTGCCTACAACCGGAGGCGTATTTTTTTCACCGAGAGAGCATGCATCGGCTCCTCTTGCACCACAAGGTTGTCATAGCTTCCATATCAGAAAGCCTTGCCAATTTGAATTGTTTTAGGGAAATTTTTGACCATTTTCTTAATCTATTCTAAAATGGAATTGCCCTCATAATGGAGATTCCTCCCATTGTATTCAGGGCGTCTCTTTCATTTCACAGGAAGAACCGCAAACACCAGGTTCGTATTGCTTGACAAGGAGGAGCGTTGATGGAATCTCAAGTTGTCAACGAGGTTAAGGCTCTGTACCAACGACTGTTGGACGGATGGAACAACCGAAACGCCCGCGATATGGCGCAACTGTTCGCAACGGACGGAGAGATGATCGGCTTTGACGGAAGTCTAGCGTTGGGATCGGAGGACATTTTCTTTCACTTGGATTCGATTTTCAAAGACCACCCGACCGCACGGTTTATTAGCAAAGTGAAGAACGTTCACATCCTGAATCCTCAGGCAGCTATTTTACGTGCGATCGCCGGCATGGTTCCCCCTGGAAAATCCGATATCAATCCCGCGGTCAACACCCACCACACGATCGTTGCCATAAACCGGGATGGCGAATGGCGAATTCAGCTTTTCCAAAACACTCCGGCCCAGTTTCATGGGAGACCGGAACTCGTCGAGCAGATGAGCGAAGAACTGCGGCAGTTGATCTAAGTACAAGTGCCGCGGTTGATTTAAGTAAGGTGAGCATGGCTTTCCATTTGTGCTCTGTTCATGATTTACACACCCAGGGTGTAAACGTTCCCGTGTCCCGGATATATGACTTTTGCACCTTTCAACTTTAAATCATGCCAGCTTTGCTTGCTTTTATCATCGTCTTCCATTACTAAATTCGGGGAATATAAATCGCCGATAAAAGCAGTACCGTCTTGAAATACGAGCGAAATACTATCATCAGAATGTCCGGGCGTTTTGATTGCCTGTGCAGGAATGTTATGTTCTGTGAAAAATAACCCTGCTTCATCAATGCTTAGCACAACATTCGAATTCATATCTAATGGCAAATAGGACCGATCCTTCCTGAGCATATTCTCCATCACTCGAATATAAGGTGCCTGATGTTCAAACAAAATAAAGGAAGTTCCAAATCTCTTAATGTTTTCTACCATGCCGGCATGATCAGGATGGAAGTGTGTCACGAACAGATATTTTATCATCTCTGGCTTAATGTTATAAGTTTTTAAAGCTTCTCTATATTGGCGGATGCACCCTGGCCAACCGGCATCTATGGCAACGTAAAAATCGTTTACCTTTACCAAATAACAATTTGTGTGTCTTATCGAAATACAATAAGTCCCCATGAGATTCCCCCTTCTTCGGGTCTTTATGTTCGTGAACTACATTTTGGGTTCATAACTAAACTCGTTCACCAACCTCTCGATGTTTTCGATTTTCCTTTTTACCTCTCGCTGACTCTGACTGGTTTCGAGTTTTAAAAAAGGGAAGAACGTGAGCGTTTCTCCCCCCTTTCTCCCTCTCATTTTTCTCTCATTTTGATCCTTTTTCCTTGATTTTTCAATGATTCCCCCACTTTTTCTCCCTCTCTTCTTTCTCCCAAAAAGGAGTGGAAGAACCCGATTTCATTTTCCATTGACACTCCACACGGCTGAAGCCATGTGAAGTGTCAAAATTGCAGCGTTAATTTCGCCACCGCTTCCACATGCGCCGTGTGCGGAAACATGTCGACCGGCTGGATGTAGTCGACGCGGTATTGTGCGGCCAAGGCATCGAGATCGCGGGCGAGGCTGGATGGGTTGCACGAGACGTAGACGACCGTTTTCGGGCGGACGTGGAGAATCGTTTCAAGCAACGCCCGGTCGCAGCCGACGCGGGGCGGGTCGACGATGATGACGTCCGGCTTCCAGCCTCCTTTCACCCATTTTGGCAGCCAATATTCGGCTTTGCCGACGACATAGTGCGTGTTGGTGAAACCATGCTTTTTGGCGTTGTTTTGCGCGTCTTCGATCGCTTCCGGAATCGTGTCCATGCCGCGCACTTCTTTGGCATCGCGAGCAAGCCACAAACCGATCGTGCCGACGCCGCAGTAAGCGTCAACGATCCGCTCCGTTCCGGTGAGGGCGGCCGCTTTTTTCACTTCGTCGTACAATTTCACCGTCTGCAACGGGTTGAGCTGGAAAAAGGCACGCGACGACAGTTCAAACGACAAATCGCCGAGCGTTTCTTGAATATATTCGTCGCCGGCGAGCACTTCTGTCTCGTCGCCGAAAATAAGCGACGTTTTTTCGCCGTTGATGTTTTGCACGATCGATTTCACTTCTGGGAGGCGGCGGCGAATTTCGTCAATGAGCAGCTGTTTGCGCGGGATGTCTTTTGTCGCCGTCACCAGCACAAGCTGGATGTCGCCCGTATGGAAGCCAACGCGGACGACGATCGTCCGCACGACGCCCGTTCTTGTCCGCTCGTTGTAAATCGGGATGCGCAAGTCTTGCAAAATCGTTTTCACAATGTTCGTGACGCGCGTCGTTTGCGGATGCTGGACGCGGCATTCCGATAAATCGATGAGCCGGTGGGAGTTGATGCCGTACAGCCCGGCGAGCACCTTCCCTTCCTTCATTCCAACTTGAAACTGGCTTTTGTTTCGGTAATGCCACGGGTTGTCCATGCCGATCGTCGGGCGGATGTCAAGCTTGTCGACATCGAGGCGCCGGGCATGACGGCGGAGCGCCTGGATGACAATGTCGCGCTTCGCCTCGAGCTGCGCCTCGTACGATAAGTGCTGCAACTGGCAGCCGCCGCACTGGTCATAGAGCGGGCATGGCGGCTTGATGCGGTTTGGCGAGCGCTTGCGGATGCGCTTGATTTTCGCCTCGGCGTAGGTTGGGTGGATGTCCGTCGCCTCAACGATGACTTCTTCCCCCGGCAACGCACCGGGGACGAAGACGACTTGTTTTTGGAAATAACCGACCCCTTCGCCGTTAATGCCGATCCGTTGAATCGTCACCGGAAATTGCTCGCCTTTTTTGATTTTGATGTTCATTTGTTGCTTTGCCATATCGGTCCCTCTCATTCGATACTTCTCCATAAATAAAGCGCCGCATAGCTGGCGTACGGCTTCCACCGCTCGCTAAGCGCCGCCATCTCTTTGACAGTTGGCCGCTTCGGAAGCCCGAACCATTTTTCGACCGCCCGCTGCAAACCGATATCCGCCGGCGGAAAGACGTTCGGACGGCCGAGGCCGAAGAGGAGGAAATTTTGCACGGTCCACGGACCGATGCCGCGCACGGCGGTCAACCTCTCCATCACCTCGCCGTCTTCCATCTGCTCGAGTTCATCAAGCCGCAGCTTCCCCTCGGCAATGAGGCGCGACACATCGACGATATATTCGGCTTTCCGCCCGCTCAGCTGCAAGGCGCGCAAGTCATCGTACGAACGGGCGGCCACTTCTTCCGGGCGCGGGTAAAACCAAACGCCGTCCCGCTCCTCGCCAAACGCTTTCACAAACCGCTCTGTGAGCCGGTAACCGACTTTAAGATGAAGCTGCTGGTGGATCAAACATTTCATTAGGCAAAAATACAAGTCAAAATCGAGCACAAGCGGCAGCCCCTCATACTCGGCAAACAGCGGCGCCAGCTCGGTCGCGCGAAAATGATCATACACCAGAACGAGCGGCGTCCGCCATTGAAATAAATGAGAGACGCGCTCGATGATGTCTTCCTGCCGCTTGGGATGCGGCGCCGAGACGACAAAGCGAGGATCGTCTTTTGTGCCGATGCTTTCAATCACGACCGGCACCTTTAAACCATCGAGATGAAGCGGCACGGTGATGCGCCGCCGCTCTAAATCGACCGCCAGGAGCGGATCCAATGCAAGCCGTTCAAGCGCGTGGGCGAAATCATACGGCGCCGGCACAGTGATCGTTCGTTTCCACATCGTTCTCACCTTTCTCATTTGTCCGTGCCCCTATTATAACGAAAAACGCCCCGTCGAACCAACTTGTTGGCAGGACGAGGCAGCGGCATATGGTTCGGTTGACAGAACGAGGCGGGTTTTCGAATGGTCCAACACACAACGTTTCGTACCGCTTTTGTGCTCAAGTGATGAAAGCGGCTTACGGGCGAAACAGCCACGGATGAAGGCCGGCCTTTTTGGCCATAAGGTCATCGAGGCTGGCAAACGTATACCCTTGTTTGCGCAAGTCGTCGATCACCTTCGGCAGCGCGTCGGCGTTGTCTTTCGATACGGAGTGCAGCAACAAAATCGCGCCTGGGTGAATTTGTTTCATGATTTGGTCATAGGCATATTGCCAGCCGCGCTGACGGTCGGTTTGCCAGTCGACGAACGCCAGCGACCAAAAGACGTGGTAATAGCCGAGCTCGCGGGCGAGAGATAACGTCCGTTCGCTGAAAATGCCGCGCGGCGGGCGAAGGTACATCATCCCTTTTTGCCCGGTCAGCTCTTCTGTCTTTTCCTTGACTTTTTCCAACTCTTCGCGCACCTGCTCATCGCTTTCAGTTGTTAAATCGGGATGATGCCACGAATGGTTGCCGATGATATGCCCTTCCGCCGCCATCCGTTTGACTAAATCGGGCGCTGTTTGCAAATAATGGCCAGTGACAAAAAAGGCGGCCGGCACATGTTTTTCTTTCAATACGTCCAAAATTTGCGCCGTATAGCCGTTTTCATAGCCGTTGTCAAACGTCAAGTAAATCGTTTTTTCACTCGTATCGCCTAAATAAAAGGCGTCATATTTGGCAAGCAGCTCATCGAGCTCTTTTCCCGCCGACGGGGGCTCGTGGTTTTCGCTCCGCTTGAATCCCCAATGGATCGCTTGATTGCTTGCGGCAAACGCAGAAGCGGGAAAAAGCGCAATCGCTAAAACGAGAGAAATAAGCCATCTCATGCCTGGTTCCTCCTTGGCCGCCGTCTTTTCCTCATTTTTATTGTTTTCGCCCTCAGCTGCTTTACGCACGCCATTTTTTGCAAAAAAAAGCCCCAAAAGCGAGCGCTTTGGGGACCGAGAAGAAAACGGGATCAGCTTGTGAATACCAATAGCCATGTGCTTGAAATTCAGCTCTCCCTCTTACTTGAACACCGGCTCTTTGAACTGGGCCAGCTTTTCAAGCGACGATTTTTCCACATCTTCATGCAAGCTGTTGCCGTGCGAATCCATCGTGACAACAGCAGTGAAGTTTTCGACGCGCAAATGCCACATCGCTTCGGGGATGCCAAACTCCAGCAAATCAACGCCTTCCACGGATTTGATGCAATCGGCGTAATATTGCGCCGCGCCGCCGATGGCGTTCAAATACACGCCGCCGTGTTCTTTTAACGCTTGCAGCGTCTTCGCGCCCATGCCGCCTTTGCCGATGACAGCACGGACGCCGAATTTTTTCATGATGTCGCCTTGGTACGGCTCTTCACGGATGCTTGTCGTCGGGCCGGCAGCTTTGGCGTGCCAGCGGCCTTCTTCATCTTTTAACATGACCGGGCCGCAATGGTAAATGATTTGCCCGTTCAAATCGACGGGGGCATCGTGATCCATCAAATATTTATGAATGGCGTCGCGGCCGGTGTAAATGACGCCGCTGATGCGGACGACGTCGCCGACGCGAAGCTGGCGCACTTGTTCTTCCGACAGCGGCGGAACAAGGTCGATGACGCGCGTGTCGCCTTGTTCAAGCGCCGCGGCGGCTTCCGCTTTTTCCAACTCTTTTGCAAAATCGACGTCTTCGCCGTCTTGGTACAGCCATTCGATGATCTCACCGGTCGCCGGATCGATTTTCACGCCCATGCGCCGGAACGCCCAGCAGTTGTAGGCGACCGAAACGAAGAAGCTCGCCGGGATGCGGTGCATGACGCCGATTTTACAGCCAAGCAGCGTCGATTCGCCGCCAAAGCCCATCGTACCGATGCCAAGTTTGTTGGCGTTTTCCATAATGTATTCTTCGAGTTGGCGCAATTCTTCGATCGGGTTGACGTCATCAACCGGACGGAACAGCTGCTCTTTCGCCAACTCATAGCCGGATGAGCGGTCGCCGCCGATGCCGACGCCGATAAAGCCGGCGCTGCATCCTTGCCCTTGCGCTTGGTACACCGCATGCAAAATGCATTTGCGGATGCCGTCCAAATCGCGGCCAGCGCGGCCGAGCCCCTCGAGTTCACACGGAAGGCTGTATTGGATGTTTTTGTTTTCACAGCCGCCGCCTTTTAAAATGAGGCGAACGTCAATGTAATCGTTTTCCCATTGTTCGAATTTAATGACCGGCACGCCTTCCCCTAAATTGTCGCCGCTGTTTTTGCCGGTGAGCGAATCGACCGAGTTCGGGCGCAGTTTGCCGTTTTTCGTCGCTTCGGCAATGGCGGCCCGGATCGCTTTTTTCATTTCGATTTGGTTGACGCCGACCGGCACTTTGATTTTAAACGTCGGCAAGCCGGTGTCTTGGCAAATGGGAGACACGTTTTCATCCGCCATCTGAATATTCTCGACGATCGTATTGAGCGCCATGGCCGCCCGCGTGCCGGCGTTTTCGCGCGCTTTCGCCCGAGCGATCGCTCGACGGACATCCTTTGGCAACTTCGTAGATGTTTCCACAATCAAGTCATACATGCTTTGCTGGAATTTTTCCATGCTGATTCCACGCCCTTTCCTTTTGGATCGCCCTATTGGCAGTTGTCTCATCTTCTTCTATTATACTGCTTTTTCTCGGTTATGGAAAAAATCTTTCTTTTCTGTCTCATCAGTCCCCCGCCCGCCTCATAGGAATGGGATAGAGGATCAGCGGCCAAAACGATTGACAAGCGGAGTGACTGTTGCCGATAATGAACGTTGGGACTTTGAATGGAAAGAGGAGAAGACCATGCGCTCATCCACCATGCCAGCCATTACACCGGCGTATGACCCTTGGGAAGCGTACGTCGATATTGAAGAATATGGAAAACTACAACTGACGAATATTGAGTTTACCACAACGACGCTTTGCAATATGCGCTGTGAGCATTGTGCTGTTGGCTATACGTTGACAATGAAAGATCCCGAGGCGCTGCCGCTTGATATGTTGCTCCGCCGGCTCGAGGAAATTCCGCATTTGCGGTCATTAAGCATCACCGGCGGCGAGCCGATGCTGTCATTAAAATCCGTCGAACAATACGTCGTTCCCCTTCTCCGCTACGCGCACGAGCGCGGGGTGCGGACGCAGCTTAATTCGAACTTGACGTTGGATTTGTCTCGCTATGAACCAGTCATTCCGTATTTGGATGTGCTCCATATCTCGCACAACTGGGGGACGATCGACGACTTTGTCGAAGGTGGTTTTGCCATGATGGAGCGGAAGCCGACGCGCGCCCAACGCGAGAAATACTTCCAGCGCATGCTTGACAATGCAAAAGCGCTGGCAAATGCCGGCGTGATGGTATCGGCGGAAACGATGTTAAACAAACGGACCGTCCGCCACTTGGAAGCGATCCACCGCCAAGTTGTCGAGGCAATGGGCTGCCGGCGCCATGAAATCCATCCGATGTATCCGAGCGATTTTGCCAGCGCTTTAGAGACGTTGAGCTTGGACGAATTGCGCGAAGCGATTCACCATTTGCTTGACATTCGCGACGAAAACGTCTGGATGCTGTTTGGCACGCTGCCGTTTTACCCGTGCAGCGACAACGAAGAAGATGTGCGCCTATTGAAGCGGCTGTATGAAAGCAAAAACGTCACCGTGCGCAACGATCCAGACGGACGTTCACGGCTCAATGTCAATATTTTCACCGGCGATGTCATCGTCACCGATTTCGGTGATGAACCGCCGCTTGGCAACATCATTCACGATTCGCTGCCAGACGTGTATGACAAATGGCGGCGCTCAAAGCTTGCTAGGGAGCTTCTTTGCCACTGCCCGTCGGCACGCTGCCTCGGACCGAACGTCCTTGTGAAGCAGACGTATTACCGCGGCGTCGATTTTACGAAGCGGTCCGCGCGCATTGGCCGATAAAAAACGTCAAGGAGCTTTTCCTTGACGTTTTATCTTGGCTGTTCACTCACCACATATGACATGTACAGGCGATCCTGCACCGGAATCCACGCCCCAACCCCTCTTGTCGTCACGTTTTTGACGACAATTTTCTTTTTGTTTCCTTTGAGCACGACGTACACTTCCCCGTATGTTACTTTCCCTTTTTCATTCACCGCCGGAGCGTACGCGTACAAATAACCTATTTTTTTCGCCGGTACGTTGTACGGTTGGTCTTTTTTCGTGCCAAGGCCGACAACCGTGCTGAAAGAGAGCGGCAAGTTCGTCTTTTCCATCGCTTTGTTTAACATCATCCGCTTAACCGCGTCTTCATTCGGCACTTTCACCGTCAACCCGCCGCGGACGTATTTTTGCATTTCTTGTTTATAGTACAACTTTTGCGCCGTATCGCCGCCGCGGTTATCAAGGAAATTCGTGTTGACCTTTTGATATTCCCAGTTCGTCGACGTTTCGATCGACTGGTAATTGAGCGGCCATTGGCCTAAATAAATCGTCGCTCGATAGCCAACGGCCCATGGCGTGTCGGTCGCCGAAGATTCATTAAAGAGATGGATCAATTCGGGATTCTCAATTTTCACATTCGCCGATCTTAACAGCTGTTTTGTAAACGAGCTCGGTTCCAAATGCGGCAAATCTTGCGTCGGGTTCGGATACGTATTTTCTTTCGATATATCAATCACCGCACCGGGCGCCGGTTTGCCGGCAGCCGCCAGCGCCGAAAACGCCGCCGCATAAAGAAGAAGCACGCTCACGAACAGCGAAACAGCCCACTTTTTCATCGTCTTCACTCCTTTCTTCCCACGTTATTCACTGTTAGTTTCTTTCAAAATGCGCCGTTTATCCGCGGCGGCGAAAATTTTCCCCGTTTGGCGCCCCACTTCCCGCACCCGCCAAAAAAACACCCGGACGGCGAATACCCGGATGCAGTCACTTACAGCAAGTAAAAACCGATGCCCATGATCGTATAGGCAGCGAGCAATGTTGCTCCTTCAAACCAGTTCGTATCACCATCATTTGACAGCACGATCATCAAAAGGACGGAAGCAGCCATCGCCACCAGCTCAGGAAGTGAAAAGACAAGCGGCATTTTTTCCGGAAACAAAAGCGAAACGAGCACAAGCACCGGCGCAACGAACATGGCGATTTGCAATGTCGAGCCGACGGCAATTTCCACCGCGACATTCATTTTGTTTTTGTACGCCATAATAACCGCGGAAGCGTGCTCCGCCGCATTGCCGACGATGGCCACGATGATGATCCCGATAAACAGCTCGCTCCAGCCGAATGACTCAGCGACCGTTTCAAACGTGTGAACGAGCCGTTCCGATAAATAGGCGACCGCAACCGTCGCCAGCGCCAAAATGGCGGTCGCTTTCCCTTTGCCCCATTCGGGCTCTTCATGTTCTTCCACTTCTTCTGATTTATGCTGATATACGCCGCGATGGGTGACAAGCCGGAAATAAAGGGCAGCGGCGTAAAGCAAGATCATGATGATCGAAATGCCAACGCTCAACGCGACTTGTTCGCTGTGATTCATATGCATGGTAAACACTTCCGGAATGACAAAAGCGATGAAGATGGCAAAAGTCAGCAGCCCGGCATTATGACGAGCATCATAAATGTTGAATTCTTGCCGCTTATATTTTAGTCCGCCGACAAAAAATGATAGCCCAGCCACCAAAAGCAAGTTCCCGAGCACCGAACCGGTTAAGGAAGCGAGCACGACGTCAACGAGTCCAGCCTGCAAGGCAAAAATGGAAATGATCAGCTCGACCGCGTTGCCAAACGTCGCGTTCAACAGCCCGCCAATGCGCGGTCCGGCGACGATCGCCAAGCTTTCCGTCGCTCGCCCCATGTAGCTGGCGAGCGCAATGATCGTCAAACAGTACAACACAAACATCAAGACAGTCGGCCAATGAAGAAACCCGCCGATGACCGACACCGGCACGCCGATCCATGTCATCCAAGCAAACACCTTGTTCATTTCTCTTCCACCTTTCCTCTTGATTGTTTTCGTTGCATTGACCGCCGTTTCTATGTACGATGGATAAGGGCATTCATTCGCCCTGGGAAACATCCGGCCTCGCTTGTTTGATCGGCCGGCGATTTCAACTGAAATGGGGATGCACGATGCGTTTTGCCATCTTAACCGGGATTGTCGCCGTCTCTGGTCTGTCGCAAGGGATGTTGCTGCCGCTTCTGGCGATGCTTCTTGATGAAAACGGCGTCTCTTCGTCCGTTAACGGGGCGCACGCCGCCGCCCTGTATATCGGTGTCTTGACCATTTCGCCATTTTTGGAGCGGCCGTTGAGCAAATATGGATATAAGCCGATGATTCTCCTTGGCGCTTCTATTGTAATATGCGCACTCATCCTTTTTCCACTTTTTCCATCGTTTTTCGTTTGGCTCGTTCTTCGCTTTGCCATCGGCATCGGCGATCATATGCTTCATTTTGCGACGCAAACGTGGATTACGGACTTTTCGCCGCCGGCGGAGCGCGGACGGCGGCTGTCGCTGTATGGGTGGGCGTTCGGCCTCGGCTTCACCATCGGCCCGCTGTTGGCTTCACTCGCTTCGGTCGAGAAGGCGCTTCCGTTTTATTTAGCTGCTCTCCTTAGTTTCGCCGGTTGGATCGGCGTCTTTTGGCTGCCGAACGAAAAACCAAAGCCGCTTGAACGCTCTTCGTCGGCGGCCGGTCGGTTTATTGGCGCTTGGAAACAGGCATGGCCAGCGCTTTTGTTGCCGTTTGCGTACGGTTTTTTAGAAGCGGCTGTTCATTCCATCTTCCCGCTGTACGCCTTGCGTGAGCGGATGAGCGCTGAGCAGATCGCCTTCATCTTGCCATGCTTCTCGCTTGGGGGCATCATCTTTCAGCTTCCGCTCGGAGCGCTCAGCGACCGGTTCGGGCGGCGCGAGATCATCACCGGTGCACTCTTGGCCGGCGCCGGTTGTTTTTTGATTGCCCTCACTGTCGGTGCGTCCATGGTTGGGTTGGCTGCCTGTTTGTTCACCGCTGGCATGTTTACCGGTTCGCTCTTCTCTCTCGGCATCGCCTATATGACCGACCTGTTGCCGAAAGAACTGCTTCCCGCCGGCAATTTGTTGTGCGGGATGCTATACAGTCTCGGCAGCATGACAGGCCCGCCGCTTGCCGGCAGCGTGGTGGATCTCTCTAGTCGCGCCTTTTTCCTTGCGGTCAGCGCTGTCCTCCTCGTTCCGGCCATTTGCCTCGTCAGCCGCCGGGAACAGGAAACAGCGGCTTGACCGTTTTTTTGTTTTTTATTTTTTATTTTTTCAAAAAAATCATTGACCATTTTGTTCCCTCTGTTATATAATAAAACCAAGATATCAAGTTTCTGTTTTAAAACAGTATAAAGGAGTGGCGATCATGAGCAGAACGGAACGGAAAAATATGATCGAGTTTATCGAAAAAGTGCGGGGATTGTCGCGCGAGGAACTCGCCTATATGACTGATGCAGAAATTGAATACATTTATGAGCGCTATTACCACCATCACGAAGAAATCGTTGAATAAAGCGGCAGCGGCTCGATGTGCCTGTGTTTGCATGAAAGGAAAGGTGCCCTCAAAAAAGGAAGGGCACCTTTTTTTGATTTCCATCTATACACATAAAACGACCGCCGGGGCACAATATTACAAGTATGTTGTGGTATGTTGAACGAAGAACCACCTTTTGAGACAGCTTCTTTCAATGATAGCCGTTTTGGCCGTTGGCGCTGCCACTCGTCTTATGCTTTGGTCTGTTTTTTCCTTTTTGCTTCGTGCCCCCGTCTTTTTTCGTATGTTTCGTCATCTTGATCCCCCCTATGCCAAGATCCCTTGCATTGTTACGATATCCCGCCTCGGCACCGTTTATGCACGCTAACGCTGCCGTCTTTTCCCTTCGCGCTCACAGTCAAACATGGCGTTGAGTTCCCCGCCTAAGACAAGAATCATGCCGGACAAATAAAACCAAACCATCAACACGATCATCCCGCCAAGGCTGCCGTACATCGCCGTGTAATCGGCAAAGTTGTTGACATAATACGCGAACGCCAGCGACGCCGCAATCCAGCCGGCGGTGGCAAACAGCGCACCGCGCACGACGTTGACGCAACGAAGCTGTTTGTTCGGCGCGAAATAATAAAGGGCAGTAAAGACAGCAAACAATAACAGCGAACTCGTCACCCAACGAAATGCATTCCAAACATTCAAAAACTGTTGCGACAACCCGAGAGCAGAGAACAAAAACAGCCCGATTATCCGCCCGAAGACCGGAAGCACGAGGGCAACGATGATGACCATGATCATGCCGAGCGTCAACACAATCGACAGCCCGCGTACGATCCAAAACGGCCGGTCTTCTTGCACATCATAAGCGCGGTTGAATGCCCTCATAATGGCACTCATGCCATTAGACGCTGACCAAATCGCTGCGATGATGCTAAACGACAACAATCCTCCGTTTTGCTCATCGATGAGGCGATGAACGTTCGTCTCAATGAGGTGAAGCGCCTCTTTCGGGGCGTATTGCCGCACGAGCGCAAGCACATCTTCATGCGGAATCGGCAAATACGCCAACAGCGTCATTAAAAACAGCAAAAACGGAAAGAGCGACAGAAGAAAGTAATATGCCAATTCCGCCGACAAGCGCGGGATTTCATCTTCCGTAAAACGGCGGGCCAACTCACGGATGAACGCCAAATTTACGACCATCGGCTGCCCTCCTTCCCCGTTTTTCCCTAGACGGGTGCGCCGCCCTCAAAGTCATTTTGTTTCCTCCACACCAAGTCGATGGTCGCGGATGATCCTCTCAAGCAAATGCTCGCACCCTGAGCGGACGAGGCGATACACTTCGGCAAAATTCCCGGTATAATACGGATCAGGCACATCGTCTTTTTCCCGGTCGGGAACAAAGTCAAGCAACCGGGCGAGCACCGCTTTCGAACGGGAGCCAGCCAATCGGCGCAAATCGTTCAAGTTGGCTGCGTCCATGGCGATGATGTAATCAAATTCTTCCAAGTCACGATGGTTCACTTGCCGGGCGCGGATGCCGGAGTAGTCGATCTTATTTTCCGTCAAAACCCTTCTTGTCCCCACATGCGGCGGCTCACCGACATGCCAGCTGCCTGTTCCCGCCGAATCAACGGCAATCAGACCGTCAAGCCCCCGCTCTTTCACCAAATGACGGAAGACCGCTTCCGCCATCGGCGAACGACAAATGTTTCCAAGACAAACAAACAGCACTTTAATCATCCAAACAGCCACCCCTCTCTCTATGTCCACGGTGCTTTCCACCGTTAGTTTTCCTTCATTTCTTTTCATCTAGCCCTTTTTGGCCCTAAAAGGACGGGGATGTCACGACAAAACAACTCCAGCGGGGGAGCGTGTGCGAATGGGCCAACAACTCTTGCGCGCGTTCACGACAACCATTTTGAAGAAAACGCGGTGTTTCACCAACCTTTTAGACTGGCACTATGCATGTGCACCTACATTTTACCACATCATCCGTTTTTCATCAGAAAAGCAAGCCATGCAATCTCTCCCCATTCTTCCTGCACCTATGGTACAATACATAGTAACTTGCCATGAAAGGAGTAAACGAATGGATTTATCAAAACGGTCGGCGGAAAACGTCGCCTACATGATCGAACAGTTGAAGCAAAAGTTGAAAGTGCTGAACTTGGATGCCATCAAGCCGTCCCATTTTTCCGAGGAATGGTACGATGAGTTGAGAGACATTTACGAGATGGTGATGAAACGCGAGACGTTCAGCCCAAGCGAAATGCAGGCGATTGTCGAAGAGCTCGGAAGCCTGCGCAAAAAATAACGCTCCCATCTGCTGCTAGGCAGGCAATGCAGCTGTTTCGTATAAAAACAATTCCTATCGAAAAACTATGATTGACATTATCGTCAATTGTGCTAAAATTTTAATCAATTAAATGACATGCGTTGCATACGTTGCTCGAGAGTGAGGGAGGAATGGGCTCAATGAACTCCGACAACCTGCCGCCTATAGCAAAGTGCCAATTCCAGCTAAAGAAGATCTTTAGTAAAATAAGGGGCACCCTTTCTCCCGCTCTTTCTGATTCATGCAAGGAAGGATTTTCGCCGCCGAATTGCCGTTTGGCCGCTATATATCCGACTAATTACGTGGATTTTCTTTGATTTTGTGAGGAGGAGAAACCGATGCTCACGTATGATCAGTGGGAAAAGGCGGAAAAACCGTCTTTTCCGTCCGATAATGAAACAAAAGGGGCGCTTGACGTCCTGGCCTGGGCGTATCGCGAATACGGCGATGAGATCGTATACGCGTGCAGCTTCGGCATCGAGGGGATTGTGCTGATTGATCTCATCTCCCAAGTCAAACCGGACGCCGAAATCGTCTTTTTGGATACCGGCCTGCATTTTCCAGAGACGTACGATACGATCGCGAAAGTGAAAGAAAAATATCCGTCGCTTCGCATCGTGATGAAGCAGCCGCGCTTGACGTTGGAAGAACAGAAGGCGCAGTTTGGCGACGAGTTATGGAAACGCGACCCGAACAAATGCTGTGAGCTGCGCAAAGTCATTCCGCTGCGCGAGGTGCTGACCGGGGTGACGGCGTGGATTTCCGGCTTGCGCCGCGAGCAATCGCCGACGCGGCGGCATGTCGAGTACATTAACAAAGACGACAAGTTCCGTTCGATTAAAGTTTGTCCGCTCATTCACTGGACGTGGAAAGACGTTTGGAATTACGTGTATAAACACGGCCTTCCGTACAACGTGCTCCACGACCGCGGCTACCCGAGCATCGGTTGCGCCCCGTGCACCGCTCCGGCTACAGATCCGAACGACTTGCGCTCCGGGCGCTGGGCTGGCCAAGGAAAGACGGAATGCGGTCTCCATCTCGCCTAAGGAGAGAACATTGACATGCTCCTTGCCATTGCTTTGATCGCATCCTTTTTCTTCGCCATGAACATCGGGGCAAGCGGCGCGGCGGCCTCGATAGGCGTCGCTGATGAATCGGACGCCATTCCGAATCGTCAAGCTGCTGTTTGACAGCGACGTCTATACGGTCATCGCCATCTTGAGCGTCTGCTTGGCGTCATTAGCCTAAAAAAAAGAGCGCTTGCCTCATGAACATGGCAGCGGCATTTCACAACATCTATCAATCTAGGAGGTTATGAACATGAGCGTAAGCATCCCGCATGGCGGCACATTGATCAATCGTTGGAATCCGGACTATCCGCTTGATGAGGCGACCAAAACGATCGAGCTCTCCAAAGCCGAACTGAGCGACTTGGAGCTGATCGGAACGGGCGCCTACAGCCCCCTCACTGGTTTTTTAACGAAAACGGATTACGACGCGGTTGTTGAAACCATGCGTCTTTCTGACGGCACCGTCTGGAGCATTCCGATCACGCTCGCGGTAACCGAAGAAAAAGCGAAAGAGCTCGCCGTCGGCGATAAGGCGAAACTCGTTTATCGTGGCGACGTCTACGGCGTCATTGAGATCGCTGACATTTACCGCCCAGACAAAACGAAAGAAGCGAAGCTCGTTTATAAAACGGATGAACTTGCTCACCCAGGCGTGCGCAAACTGTTTGAAAAACCGGATGTGTATGTCGGCGGGGAGATTACGCTTGTCAAACGGACCGACAAAGGCCAATTCGCCTCGTTTTATTTTGATCCAGCAGAAACGCGGAAAAAGTTTGCTGAGTTTGGCTGGAACACCGTTGTCGGCTTCCAAACGCGCAATCCGGTTCACCGCGCCCATGAATACATTCAAAAATGCGCGCTCGAGATCGTTGATGGCTTGTTTTTAAACCCACTCGTCGGCGAAACGAAAGCGGACGATATTCCGGCTGACATCCGGATGGAAAGCTATCAAGTGCTGCTGGAAAACTATTACCCGAAAGACCGCGTTTTCCTCGGCGTCTTCCAAGCTGCGATGCGCTATGCCGGTCCGCGTGAAGCCATTTTCCACGCGATGGTGCGCAAAAATTTCGGCTGCACGCACTTCATCGTCGGCCGCGACCACGCTGGTGTCGGCAATTATTACGGTACGTATGATGCGCAAAAAATCTTCTTGAACTTTACGGCTGAAGAGCTTGGCATTACGCCGCTCTTTTTCGAACATAGCTTTTACTGCACGAAATGCGAAGGGATGGCATCGACAAAAACGTGTCCGCATGACGCGAAATACCATGTCGTCCTTTCCGGCACGAAAGTTCGTGAAATGCTGCGCAACGGCCAAGTGCCGCCGAGCACGTTCAGCCGCCCGGAAGTGGCCGCCGTTTTGATCAAAGGGCTCCAAGAACGCGAAACGGTCGCCCCGTCAGCGCGCTAAAGGAGGATCGCGATGAGCACGAACATCGTTTGGCATCACACATCGGTCACAAAAGAAGATCGTCGCAAGCGCAACGGCCATCATAGCGCCATCCTTTGGTTCACCGGGCTGTCCGGCTCCGGCAAATCGACGGTGGCGAACGCCGTCTCCAGACGACTGTTTGAGCTCGGCATTCAGAATTATGTCTTAGACGGCGACAACATCCGGCACGGGCTCAATAAAGATCTCGGCTTTTCCGCCGCCGACCGGACAGAAAACATCCGCCGCATCGGCGAAGTGGCAAAGCTGTTTGTCGACAGCGGCCAGTTTGTGCTGACGGCGTTCATCTCGCCGTTTGCCGAAGACCGGGCGCTCGTCCGCCGCTTAGTCGAAGAAGACGAGTTTATCGAAATTTACGTCAACTGCCCGCTTGAAGAATGCGAAAAGCGCGATCCGAAAGGGCTGTATCAAAAAGCTCGCCGCGGGGAAATCCGTGAATTTACGGGCATCGACTCGCCGTACGAGGCGCCGGAAGCACCGGAGCTGACGATCGAAACACACCGTTATTCGGTTGACGAATGTGCCGAGCAAGTGCTCGCCTACCTGCGCGAGCGAGGAATGATCCCGGCCGCGAAAACAGACTGATTCCCCCGTCCTCTGCCAAAAAAGAACGGGAGGTCATTTGACAAGGTCGTTTTCATCCCAAGGCAGACCATTTACAATAAAAGCAGCCGAGCATCCATGCCGCTTTCCAGCGGCTGGCTGAATCATGCACGAAGGGGCTGAAACAACGATGGGCAAAGTATATCTTGTCGGCGCCGGCCCCGGCGACCCGGAACTCATTACCGTCAAAGGATTAAAATGCATCCAGCAAGCGGATGTCATTTTGTACGACCGTCTCATCAATGAAGAGTTGCTTTCATATGCCAAGCCGGACGCCGAACTCATCTTTTGCGGCAAGCTGCCCGGCTTTCATGCCATGCAGCAGGAAACGATCAACCATGCGCTCGTCTGGCATGCCAAAAAAGGAAAAACGGTCGTCCGCTTAAAGGGCGGCGATCCGTTCGTGTTCGGGCGCGGCGGCGAAGAGGCCGAGGCGCTGGCCAAACATGGGATCGAATTTGAGATCGTTCCCGGCATCACCTCCGCCATCGCGGCGGCGGCTTATGCCGGCATCCCTGTCACCCATCGCGCGTTCAGCTCAAGCGTCGCCTTTGTCACCGGGCATCGGCGCGACGGAAGTCGTGACGAGATCAAATGGGAAAGCCTCGCCAAAGGCATCGATACGATCGCCATTTACATGGGGGTTCATCACTTGCCATACATTTGCGGCCAGCTGATGAAATACGGCAAAGCGCCGGAGACGCCGGCGGCGGTCATCGAATGGGGAACGACAACTGCTCAACGCACCGTCACCGGCACGCTCGCGACGATCGCCGGAATCGCCGCCAAGGAAAACATCCAAAATCCGAGCATGATCATGATCGGAGACGTCGTCCGGCTGCGCGCCAACATTCAATGGTTTGAGCCGTTGCTTGCGTCATCCGCAGCCGCTGGCGCAACATCGTGAGGCGATGGTGATGGAAGCTGTTTTATATGTCAGCCACGGCAGCCGCATTGCCGCCGCGCGCCATGAAGCGGCGCGTTTCGTCGAACAGTGCCGGAGGGCCATCGATATTCCGATTCAAGAGCTATGCTTTGTCGAGCTCGCGGAACCGGACATTGTCACCGGCGTTGACCGTTGTGTCGCCCAAGGGGCGACACGCGTCATCGTCGTTCCGCTTCTCCTTCTTTCTGCAGGGCATGCCAAACACGATATTCCAGCAGCATTGGACATCGCGAGACGGCGCCATCCGTCCGTTGATATCCTCTGTGGCGCTCCGTTCGGCGTCCATGAAGCAATGATCGACATCATGATCGACCGCATCAGCGAACAGTCCGCACCGCTTGACGGTGAATCGATGATCCTTCTTGTCGGCCGCGGCAGCAGTGATCCAGACACGAAGCGCGACATGTCCGCCATCGCTGCGCTTTTAAAAGAAAAAACGAACGTGCCGCACGTGGACGTTTGTTTTCTCGCTGCCATCCGCCCGACGCTTGATGAAGGGCTCGAACGGGCCTACGCATCGGCGTATCGGCGTGTGTTTGTCGTCCCGTACTTATTGTTTACCGGCGTCTTAATGAAAACGATCGAACGGAAGTTGCAGGGGTTCTCTGTTTCCGACAAGCAGTGGCATTTATGCTCTTACCTAGGCGATCACCCGCGGCTTGTGCTGCTCATTCAACAACAAGTATTATCGCTATCATCCGTAAAAAAAGGAGCTTGAACCATCAAGCTCCTTTTTTCATGTATTTTCCGACTCATCTATTATATGATGGAAGCAGAACAACCGTGATGAAGGAGGACTCATCGGCGTGAAAAGAGTTCATGTCATCGTGGAAGGGCGCGTGCAAGGCGTCGGGTTTCGATACTTCGTCCAACACGAAGCGCTAAAACGGCAGCTGACCGGTTGGGTGAAAAACAATGATGACGGAACAGTGGAAATGGAAGTTCAGGGGAATGAAAGCGCCCTTCAACTCTTTTTGGACACCATTGAAGCCGGAACGATGTTTGCCAAAGTCGCCCGCACGCACATCGAGCCGCGCGATGTCCGCTCCGATGAAAAACAATTTCGCATTATGTACGGGAGCGGCTTTTGACAACTAGGCTCATCCCCTCAAGCAGCGGCCTTCCCGGCTTTTTCGGCCATCGGGCCGGCAGAAGCGCCGGCCCGATGGCCAAAATCCGAAGGGACAGCGTCTTCCTTGCTTTTCTGATCGCCAAACCAAAAGCGGTTCTGCCTTTCCCGCGCTTCTCGCCGCTCACGCCGGCCGCAAATGCGGCGCCGCATAGTGGAAATATGTCTCCAAGATGGCCATGTTCGCCTGCTCATTTTTTCCCCGCGCTTCGCGACAAAGCGGGTCGAACATGTCGACAGCGGAGGGCGGGTATTCGCCGCATATGTCCACGCCGAGCACTTTTTTATGGAATAAGAGCAACCGCAGGCAGGCGAGCAGCTGGGATAGCGGAATCACTCCTTGATCCCAGTTCGTGACCGCGTCTTCGCGGCGAAGAGCGTCTTTATCGATGCTGATATAGATGCTTCCGGTCGGGATGGCCTCGATGAGCGCTTTTGGCCATTCATCATGATCATCAAATGGAAGAACAGTCATGTTCGGAGATAAACGGAGTTGATGCGAAGAAGCAGTTGGGCCAACGATAACGACTTTTTGCAACCGCGGATGCTTAAGTGCATAGGAGACCCATGAGCCGCACGAAATGACATCATCCCCTCCTTCAGCATCCGTATGGCGGTCAAAAAGCACAAGCGTAAACGGTTCGTTGATTTCTTTAAGCAATAAATACGTGACATAATGATAGTTGCCGCTGCCGATCAGCACCGCCCCGCGCTTCCGCCGCCGCTCAAGCCGCCGCTCAATTTCAGCAAGCGCCGCTTCGCTGCAATACAAATTCGTCTCCGGCACGTCGGCAAGATCGACCCATTCGTGCGGAAACTGAAACAGCCGCTTTTGCGATCGGTACACGCCGTCAAAATTCAGCATCGTGACACCATTGCCTTGAACCCCCATCGATCATCACCCTTCTTTCGTTGAATCAGCATTCAACGCTTTGTAGGTGCGGATGAGTCCAAGATGTGTCTCTTTTTTTATTATACAATAGGAGTCGAAATATTTCCGCTCACACGCCTCGGTCATGTACAATAATAGAAAAACAAACAGCAAGGAGGGAGCCGCTTGCAACCGATCGACACGGCAGCTGTACAAGAGGCGCTGAATCGTTTTGCCAATCGCGACGTATATATTCATTTGGAAACGACGAACGGAGCATACGCCTCCCATCATAACGAAGGTTTTTATTCCGTCGGCGCCTACATCCGCAATGCCTGCATCCGCTTCACCCGCGGCAAGATCACCGGCCCCGGGCCATATCGCGTCGGACTGAAGCTTGATCTTGGCTGGGTGTACGCCGAAGGGCTGACCCATTGGGAATGGACAGAAAAAGGACAGTTGCTGCTAGCAGGCCATGATGATCAAGGGAAATTGGCCGTGGCTCTCGAACTGAGCAACGAACCGTTTGTGTAAGGAGGGAGTTCCGTTGAACGAACGACATGTGCTCGTTGTTTTTCCCCACCCGGACGATGAAGCGTTCGGTGTGTCGGGAACGATTGCCGAGCATGCGCAAAACGGCACGCCGGTGACGTACGCTTGCTTGACGCTCGGAGAAATGGGGCGCAATATGGGCGTGCCTCCGTTTGCCAACCGCGAAACGCTTCCACACATCCGCAAGCAAGAACTGGAGGAAGCATGCCGCATTCTTGGCATTCATGATTTGCGCCTGCTCGGCTATCGCGACAAGACGGTCGAGTTTGAGGATGAAGAAGAGCTGGCTGACCAGATCGCCGCCATCGTGGCAGAAACGAATCCATCGCTTGTCATTACGTTTTACCCCGGCTACAGCGTCCACCCCGACCATGATGCGTGTGGAGCCGCTGTCATCCGCGCCTTAAAGCGCTGGCCGAAAGAAGAACGGCCAACCGTCCATTGCGTTGCGTTTGCGAAAAACTGCGAACAAGACCTTGGCCAGCCGGATGTCGTGCGCGATGTCAGCTCGGTGATCGATACGAAGCTGGCCGCCATTCGCGCCCACCGTTCGCAAACCGAAGGACTGATGCAAGCGGCATCCAAACGCGGCGATGCACTTGCTTGGCTCAAAACAGAACGGTTTTGGACGTATCGGTGGGATGATTAAGCGGTCGGACACCGATTTGGGTGGGGGCGCTTTGTTCCGCCCCCCTATTTTCCTATTGGGTGCGATCCCATTGTCCAAACGCATGCAAACATCGCTGTCCGGCCAGGCAGCTGCTATCTTCATCTATAGCCAAACATACGCTTCTTCGGCCAATTCCCCCTTCAGCACAGTGACCGCTTTTCCTTCCAGATGCACTCTCTCCCCCCGCCATCGTCACCCGCACAATGCCGCCGCGGGCTGAAGCTTGGTAGCCGACTAACGTCGTTTTCCCAAGCTTGTCCGCCCAATACGGCCCAAGGCAGCAGTGCGCCGAGCCGGTGACTGGATCTTCAGGAACACCAATAGTTGGAAAAAAAGCCCGCGATACAAAGTCTACTCCCTCCGTCATCGAGCGGCTTGTTACGATCACACCGAGGGCATCCACTTGTTGAAGCAAGTGAAAATCCGGCTGCAGCTCATGCACGATTCGTTCTGAATCAACTTCCACTAAATAGTCAAACCGGTTTCGCCCGATAAACAGTGGCTTTACCGCCAAGGCGTCGGTGAGCACGGCAGGAGGCGACTCGTCCAACATTGGCGCTTCATTCGGAAAATCAAGCCGAATCCAACCATCGTTGTTTATAGCCGTCAATACTCCGCTGTTCGTGAAAAAGGCAATCGCTTCATCTCGGCGGTGTTCCCCGCGCTCCCACAGCACATGGGCGCTCGCCAACGTTGCATGGCCGCACAAGTCAACCTCTGCTTTAGGAGTAAACCAACGCAGACGATAGCCGCCCTCATGTGGAACTAAAAAAGCCGTCTCAGACAAATTCATTTCTGCGGCAACACGCTGCATCCACTCATCACGGGCCGGCTGCGGCAACAAGCAGACGGCCGCCGGGTTGCCGGCAAACGGCCGGTCAGTGAACGCATCGACAATATACATCGGAATGTTCATAGCTCTTTCCCTCTTTCCCCATTTCGTTCTTTTTCGTTCGCCAATAGCTGGGCCAACTCTTCATCCCATCGGCCGCGCTGCCGGAAAGAATCAGCAGCGAGCGCCTGAAACAGCCGCTTCCGTCCCTCAGCGTCCTCCACTTCGCGCAATACAACGTCGCGGGCCCGCTGCAAAAACTGAAGATACGGCCCATACTCTTCGCCATACTTCTCCTCAAGCTGGCGGCGAATGCGGCGGGCCACCGCCGGACTTGCCCCCCCGGTCGACACGGCAATGGTAAGCGGACCGCGGCGGACAACAGCGGGAACGTGAAAATCGCATCGCTCCGGGTCGTCCACGACATTTACGAGTTGACCGGGTGTTGCTGCTTGCGCCACCGCTTCATTCACCTTGCGATCATTCGTCGCGGCAATCACCAAAAAGGCCTCCGCCAAATCGTCTGGGTCAAACCGCTTTTTCTTCCAAACGATCATCCCCCCCGCGGCCAACGCTTGAAGCTCCGGCTCCGCTTCAGGCGCAATCATCACGATTTCCGCCCCTGCCTCTAACAATCCATGAATTTTCCTTGCCGCCACCTTCCCGCCGCCGACAACGACCGCGCGGCGGCCGCGCACATGAAGAACAATCGGATACCCCACGGCGCAACCCTCCCATTCCAGCATCAGGCAGACTGAGTCGGTTTCTGCGCAAAAACAGGCGCAATCTTCCCGGACTGCCTGCCTTGGCAGACAACCAAAAGGCGTTTCCAACCAAAATGTAAAAAAAGAAGCCGTGCATTGAACACGGCCTTTTTCTTCATTATATCATCCTTGTTTCACTTCCTGAAGCCATTTCGCCAACCGTTCATTTTTCTTTTTCATATGCTCAAGCCATTGCGGAAGCAGCTTTTTCATCGCCTCCTGGTCGTTGTTCTCCATCGCTTGCCTCGTTTGTTCATGAAGCTGGTGAAGCTGTTGTTTTTCTTCTTTCGTCATCCACCGTTTCTTTTTATGCAACTGTTTCAGCTCTTGTTTAAACTGTTCTTTGGTGATTTTTTTATTGGCCAGCTGGTCGATGAGCCGGTCAAGCGCTGCTTCGCGCTCTTTTTTCATCTTTTTGCACTTTTCTTTGATGGCCTGTTTCACATTTTCATCGTTCAACTGCTGACGCAACGCGTTCCGCTCATCCAGCACTTTTTTCCATTCTTCTTCCTGCTCAGGCGTATATTTTTGGACCATCTCCATCCACTTTTGCTCGTCAAGTCCCTCATGCTTCCACATATGGCCGACCGGCAAATGCACATCGGCCCCCCCGCCTGCATGGCTTCGAGCAGACACCCATGACGGCATCGCCAGAACGAGCGAAGCAAAAAAGGCAACCCATAATTTTCTCATCATGTGCACTCCTTTTTTCATTTCGTTCACGATCCATCAACGACTAGACAGCTGGGATCAATCATTCTTTATTTTCCCTCCTTTGCGCTGCCTCCTTTCCGATCATTTACTCCTTCCTTATTTTCCCCGTTTTTTGGACATCTTTGCATAAAAAATGAGGAAACCCGCAAAACAATCGTGTTTCCTCAAGATATGAAGGAATCGTCTAGCGAAATTTCTCTTCAATGCGCCGCCCGTAGTCGCGCAATGCCTTCGAGTTTGTCTGCCCCCGTTTCTTCATCAGTTCCGCAAACCGAAGCTGTTTTTCCGTCCGCTTTTTCTCCAGCTCCCGTTTTTCCTCATCATCCTCGCAGCAACGAAGCAAGTCCTCGAGCGTCAAAAGTTCTTTGCGCAACTCCGCTTCTTCCCTCACATAGCCGGCGTTTTTCAGCAACAAATACCCGAGCCGCAGCTCCTCTGGAATGCGGGAAAGGTCTTCAATCTCAAGCGGTTTGCCGAAGCCGGGCAAGTTGTCGAACTCGCCGTTTTTCATCGCCTCGCGAATTTTCTCCTCGGCGATGCGCCAAAATCCGTCCATGTTACGTCAGCTCCTGCGCCTGCCGCCTCACGCGCTGCTCGTTTAAGAACCGGACGAGCTCGTCATACGGAAGCGGCGGGGAAAAATAATAGCCTTGCGCCTCATCGCACCGTTTTCCTTGCAAATAAGCCGCTTCGGTCTCCGTTTCGACCCCTTCAGCCAGCACCTTTACACCTATATTATGCCCGAGTCGGATGATCGCCGGCAAGATGACATCTTTTTTTCCTTGAATATGCTGAACAAACGAACGGTCGATCTTCAGCCGATCGATCGGCAAATCCGTCAAGTAGCTGAGCGAACTGTAACCAGTGCCGAAATCATCCATGCTGATCGTCACACCAAGCCCCTTCAGCTTTGACAAAATATCGAGCGCACGCTCCGTATCCATTGTCATTCGTTCCGTAATTTCCAGATCTAAATGGTGCGGCGGCAGCCCGGCGTCGGCGAGCAGGCTGGCGAGCTTATCCACAAATCGGCGGCTTTCAAACTCGTATGGCGACAAATTTACCGAGACAGACAAGTGCGGAAACCGGTCAAGCAGCTGTTTTGTTTGCCGGCAAGCCGTGCGGATGACCCATTCATTGATCGGAATGATCATGCCGGTCTGTTCGGCAACCGGGATAAACAATGACGGCGAAACCATCCCTTTTTCCGGATGGCGCCAGCGAATCAACGCCTCCATGCCGATCACTTGCCGGTCGTGAAGCCGAATTTGCGGCTGATAGTACAATTCAAATTCCTCATGTTCAAGCGCACGCCGCAAGTCGCGTTCCATCGCCATCTTTTCATTGAGACGAATCGCCATCGGCTCCGTGAAAAAGAGAAAATCGCTCGCCGCTTTTTTTCGCGCCTCGTAGCGGGCAATATCCGCCTTGCGAATCAACGTTTTTGCATCCTCCCCATCTTTTGGGTAGACGCTGATGCCGATGTTCACGGTCACATATAGCTCAAGGCCGTTGACAACGATCGGTTCGTCAGCAGCTTCAATCAACCGTTTCGCTGCTTCCTCCGCTTTTTCATTGGCGCTATCCGGCAGCACAGCGATAAATTCATTTCCGCTCCAACGTCCAACCATAATTCCTTTCTGTTCTCGCCAAAGGCGGGCCAGCTGGAGCAAGACCTCATCTCCAACAGCATAGCCGTAAAAATCGTTGATCGTCTTAATGCCGCTCACTTCCAAAAACATGACAGCCGCTTCTTGGCCATTCCGTTTAGCGCCGGCGAGGCATTGTTCGATCTGTTTATACATCGCTTCCTTGTTCGGGAGACCGGTCAGTTCATCATGGCTGGCAAAGTATTGCAGCCGCCTTTCGTTTTGCTTCTGCTCGGTCAAGTCGCGGACGGCAGCAACCATCACATTTTGCCATTCGTAATCGTAACGGCGCTGCAACACTTCCGCCGGAAACACCGTTCCATCCTTTCGGCGCAGTTCGATTTCAAACCGCTTGCGCTCCCCATCCGAGCGAGCTTCTGTCATCGACCCTTGAACTACAAGATCATCTACAGGCAAATGAACCAATTCACTTTCTGTATAACCAAGCAAGCGACACGCCGCCTCATTGACTTCGATAATTTTGCCGCCCGCATAGACGATCAAGCCTTCCATCGTCATTTCCGCCAGCCTCCGCAGTCGATGCTCGTTGGATGCGAGCGTTTTTTTATAGACAGCCAACGCCTTCCGTTCCATTTGTTGATGCAAAGCGAGCAAATAGGCAACCGCTGACGCCAAAAACATGGCCATCATCGTCCACAGGGCCTTTTTCCGTCCTCGTTGCAAATGTTGCTCATACGTTTTGGCATCAAAATCGATGCCAACAACCGCATCCACTGTCCCGTCCGATTGACGAATCGGCATAAACGCGCTGATGCTTCTTCCCCATTCATCTGTTGTCGGATGTTGTTCCATCGCAAACCGGCCGTGGAACGCCTCTTCGATCTCTGGAAAATGGCGGCGGTAAACCGTCCCAGGTGGAACCGCTTGTTCCTTTTCGCCGTCGATGCGGCCGTTCCGATTGTAGTCAGTCGCTGGCGCTGCCACGAAATATAGCTCACCGTGTTCATTCTTTTTTAACGTATACACGCTCAACACGCGGCCATAATGTTGCCAACGCTCCAGCACCGCCATCACCATGTGATACGCAGGCAAATGTTCCGCCCTTTCATCGAGCCGTTCGTGCCCCATGGCGGCCAAATCGCCGGCAATCATGCCGGCGATTTGCTTTGCGGCTTCCTCATATTCACGATGTTCTTGTTTTTCAGCATAATGGATATAGATCATTCCTGCCCCTAAAAAAAGCAGGGAAACGGTGGCAAACACAACAGTCAGTCTCGGCGCCGCCAGCCATGGCGCATCCCCCCAATGCCGTTTTGCCATCCAATGGCCGTATACATAGACACCGCCGACCGTCAAAAAAAGGCCAAAGATATACAAGATATATTCAAGTTGGTTCGACATCATCCATCACCGTCATCGATTCTTCGACGCTTTGCTTTCATTATAAGACGGCCATTCTTCGCACTGCCTCCCTCCACCGTTCCTATTTGTTCGACAGCTTACGACATTCATCTGTCGGCCATAGGACTCGGGTATGAAACACCGTTTCCACGCTTACGGCCATAAAGCCAGGTCGGCCGAAACGAAAAGATCTATCTATTGGTATAAGCCTTTAGGACGAGGTGCTATATTTGTAACGGCGCTGTAACATTATTTAATCCAACTGTAAAAAACAAGTCTAGTTTCCTCTGCTATACTCTAGTTGAGAGACGTCGAATCGGAAAAGATTTTGTCGGGGGTTAGGGGAAATGAAAAAATGGTATTCTCTCCTGTTCGTATCCATGATCGTTCTATTTTCCTCCTTCTTTGTAAGCACTTCCAGTTCTGACGCAGCCGCCAACAAAGCACGGCTCATCATCGAAGCGAAAAAGCTGATCGGCACTCCTTACCGATATGGCGGGACGACGCCAAAAGGATTTGACTGCTCAGGATTTGTCTACTATACCCATAAAAAAGTTGGCGTCACCTTGCCTCGCACCTCTCGAGAAATGTACAAAAAAGGTACATACGTACATAAGTCCCAATTACAGCCAGGGGATTTAGTGTTTTTCGACACTTCCAAACAGACGAAAGGGGTCTCCCACGTCGCGATCTATATTGGCAACAACCAAGTGATTCATGCCGTTTCCCGCGGTGTCAAAATCGACAGCTTAAACAGCAGCTATTGGAAAACAAGATATGTCGGAGCCAAGCGTCTGTAGCGGTTCATTGCAAAAGCTCTCTGTCATATTAAGCGCGCTTAATAGGCAGGGGGTTTTTATTATGCAAAAAAAAAAGCGGCCCTCCGAAACCGAAGGGCCCAATATATATTCATAGGGGATCGGGGGAATACTTGGAAAACGTTACGCTATTATTCATTTCCTCCCTTTTCGTCTTTTATACATGAAAACAAAAAAATTTTTTATGATCCCCAGCCGCAACAGCTTCTCCCTCTCGTTTCGACAATGTGGACATAAAACCGCCGTTCTTGTCGAATGGTATAGATGATGACTGGTTGTCCGTTCATCGATTTTTGACAAAGGCAGGTGTTTCCGTTGTTCGCTTCCTCACAGCTGGGCGTTGATTTAGGGACGATGAATGTCAGGCTGTTCAGCCAGACGAAAGGGCTTCTGTTTGACGAACCAGCAACAGTCGCCTATAACCGCCAGGCGGACAAGCTCATGGCAATCGGCCAAAAGGCAAAACAAATGATCGGCAAAACTCCGCCCCATGTTGAAGTGACGTATCCATTGCGAAACGGCGTGATCGCTGATTTTGACCGCGCCAAGGCGCTGTTGCAGCAAGTCTTTAAACAATCAAGCAAACAGCTCGGCCTCGCTTTCAAAAAACCAGACGTCGTCATGAGCGTCCCATTCCACGCCACCTCCGTCGAGCGCCGCTCTTTTTACGAAATCGCCAAACATTGCGGAGCAAAGCATATTCAGTTTATTGAGGAACCCGTCGCAGCCGCCATTGGCGCAGACTTGCCGGTCAGCGAGCCGGTCGCCAACGTCGTCGTTCATCTTGGAGCCGGCAAAACGGAAGCGGCGATCATCTCGTTGGGCGGCGTCGTTGCCTGCCGCTCGCTTCGCATCGGCGGCAACCAGCTTGACGAAGACATTATGCAATATGTCCGCCAGCACTACAGTTTGCTAATCGGCGAACAGACGGCCGAACAAGTGAAAATCGAAATCGGCAGCGCCCCGGGAACGGTCATGGAACAGTCGGTGACGATCCATGGCCGCGATTTTGTCACCGGCTTCCTCAAAGCGGTGTCCTTGGACCCAACCGAAGTGCAAACGGCCATCAAAGAATCGCTTTGGCAAATCGCCGAAGCCATTCGCGCTGTTCTTGAAGAATGCCCGGCCGAACTGAGCGGCGACATCATCGACCGCGGCGTCGTGCTCACCGGCGGAGGCGCCTTGCTGCATGGCATCGAGCAATGGCTGAGCACGGAACTGCACGTGCCCGTGCATGTCGCGCCCAATCCGGCTGAAGCGGTCGCCATCGGCACAGGGAAGGCGCTTCGGGCGATGCCAAAGCGCCTCGATGCAGCGCTGTAGCTTATTTCCAACTCCCAATCATGGAAGCAACTCAAAGCCCCCGCGTCATCGCGGGGGTTCTTGTTAGACCGGCTATGGACATCCCTGGCGCGCAAGAGGCCGCTCACTGTGGTGTTAGGACGTCTGCCAAATGCGCTCCTCCCCTTGCGCTGCCTGTGCTCCCTCGGCGGCCTCAAGCAGCAAGTCCACAATATGGACGGCGCGGACGCTTCCTGACAGCCCGGCCCGTTCAATGCCAAGTTTCATTTGCAGCAAGCAGCCTGGGTTCGCCGTCACGATCGTCGTCGCTTTCGTTTGTTTCGCCATTTCCATTTTGTAGTCTAAAATTTGCATTGACATCTCCGGTTCCACAAGGTTGTAAATGCCGGCCGATCCACAGCAGCGGTCAGCATCTTTCATCTCGCGGAACTCGACGCCGTCAATCGCCCGCAACAAACGGCGCGGGGCTGCCGCTGTTTTCATAACGTTGCGCAAATGGCACGAATCTTGGTAGGTGACCGTTTGCGGCGCCACGCGGAGCGGCCGTTGATGAAATCCCAGTTCGACAAGCACTTCGGAAATATCTTTCACTTTCGCCGCAAACGCCGCCGCCCGTCCGCGCCATTCGGGATCGTCTTTTAGCAAATGTTCATATTCCAACAAAAACGCCCCGCAGCCGCCGGCGTTCGTCACAATGTAGTCGACGTCGAGCTGCTCAAAAGCGGAAATGTTTCGCTTGGCCAACTCTTTCGCCATCTCTTTTTCCCCGCCATGGCCGTGCAGCGCCCCGCAGCACCCTTGGGACGGCGGAATGATGACTTCGCAGCCGGCGAGCTGCAACAGACGCAGCGTCGCATCGTTTGTCGCCATAAACATCGTATCCATCAAGCAGCCGGCGAAAAAGGCGACCCGTTTTTTCACCGCATCATCTGGGTTGAAGCGATGCGGCCGGTTTTTCATCTCTTTTGCGGTCGGCACGTCCGGCAACACGCGCTCCATTTGCCGGAACGAGGCCGGAAGCAGGCGAAGCAGCCCGGTTTTGCGGGCAAGCGTCCGCAAGCCGGAGCGCTGATACCAACCGAGAAGCGCCGTCGCCTTCCGCATCCGTTCTTGATGCGGAAACAGTCCGGCAAACACAAGCTTGCGGATGAGGCGAACCGGAAGCGGCATTTTTTTATGCTGGGCGATAATGTCACGCGCCTCTTCCAACAGATGGCCGTAGCGGACGCCGGACGGACAGACTGGTTCGCACGCCCGGCATCCTAAACATAAGTGGAGCGCTCGTTCCACTTCCTCGTCCGGTTCAATCAAACCGTCCACGACCGCTTTCATCAACGCAATCCGCCCGCGCGGCGATTGGGCTTCTTGCCGCCCCGATTCGATATACGTCGGGCATGATGGCAGGCAAAAGCCGCAACGCATGCAGTTCATCAGCTCATTTTCATCCATCCGTTCTTGAAACGCTTTTTGAATGAGCGCTCGTTCTGTCTTCGTTGTCATCGTGCCACCACCACCCGTTTTCTCGTGCTTTTGGCGAACACTTTGCCCGGATTCATAATATTGTTCGGGTCGAGCGCCTGTTTGACCGCTTTCATGGCGGCAATGCCGGCCGGGCCGAGCTTCCATTCCAAATACGGCGCTTTCATCACCCCGACGCCGTGTTCACCGGTAATCGTGCCACCCAATTCAATCGCTTTGGCGAAAATTTCTTCAAACGCTTGTTCCACCCGCTCCATTTCTTCACGGTTGCGGGCGTCGGTCGGGCAGGTCGGGTGCAAGTTGCCGTCGCCGGCATGGCCGAACGTACAGATCTTTACTTGATACTTCTCGGCAATTTCGTTGATCGCTTTGACCATTTTGGCGATTTCCGAGCGCGGCACGGTTGCGTCCTCTAAAATCGTCGTCGGTTTCAAACGCGCCAGCGCCGACAGCGCCGCCCGCCGCGCCGTCCGCAGCGCCTCTGCTTCTTCCTCCGAGCGGGCGAGCTGAACGGACACCGCCTGCTCGGCCCGGCAAATATCGGCCATCTTTTTCATATCGCGCTCTACCACTTCCTTCGGTCCATCCTGCTCAATCAGCAGCACGGCCTTGACATTGGTCGGCAAGCCGATGCGGGCAAAATCTTCGACCACTTCCAACGTCGGCTGGTCCAAAAACTCGAGCGTCGCCGGTATGATTTTGTTGGCGATGATTTTCGACACCGAACGGGCGGCCGCCTCCAAATCTTGATAAAGGACGAGCATCGTTTGCTTCGTCTCCGGCATCGGGATGAGCTTGAGCGTCGCTTCAGTGACGATGCCAAGCGTTCCCTCCGATCCGACAAACAGACGGGTTAAATCATAACCGGCTACATCTTTTGCCAGCTTGCCGCCGGTGCGGATGACATCGCCGTTCGCTAGGACGACTTCCAACCCGAGCACATAGTCGCGCGTCACCCCGTATTTCAGACCGCGCAAGCCGCCTGAGTTTTCGCTGATGTTGCCGCCAATCGTTGAAATTTTCATCGACCCCGGGTCCGGCGGATAAAACAATCCTTTTTCTTCAACGGCTTTCGCCAAATCAAGCGTCACCACTCCCGGCTGAACAGTCGCGGTTAAGTTTTCCTCATCAATTTCCAAAATGCGGTTCATATGGTTAAACAGAAGAACGATTCCGCCTTCGACCGGACACGTGCCGGCGCAAAGGTTCGTGCCCGACCCGCGCGGCACGATCGGGATGCGATACTCGTTGCAAATTTTCGCGATTTCCGCCACTTCCTGGGTAGTTCGCGGCGCAATGACCGCATCGGGGAGCGACTGAAACTGCGGCGTGGCATCATACGAATAGACGAGCCGCCCCGTTTTCGTGTCATCGTAGTTTTCAGCTCCCACGACTTGAATCAACCGTTTTTTCGCCTCATTTGGAATCAATGGTCTCACCCTTTCCACATCGTCTGCATTCGTCGACAGTGGAAAAGGGGCCGGGCTTGGCGCCCGTTTCCATCCAGGCCAAGCCTCGTCCCCCCTTCGTTGCCGTTACGGAATCATCCACGACAATACCGTCGATTGCAAGTAAACAAGAATGCCAATCAAGATGATTAAGAACACGCTATGTTTGACCGTGAAGCGAAACAAGTCGGATTCTTTGCCGGTCAAACCGACGGCCGCGCAGGCGACCGCGATTGACTGCGGCGAAATCATTTTCCCGACAACGCCGCCCGATGAGTTGGCCGCCAACGCCAGCACCGGATCCATGCCAATCGATGTCGCCGTCACTTTTTGCAAGTTGCCGAACAACAAGTTCGACGACGTGTCGGAACCGGTGATAAACACGCCGAGCCAGCCTAAAATCGGCGAGAAGAACGGGAACAACGGGCCTGTTTTGGCCAACGCCATCCCAAGCGTCGTGCTCATGCCTGACGAGTTGGCGATGTAGGCAAAGCCGACAACCGAAGCGATCGTGATGATCGGGAATTTCAATTCGTTAAGCGTTTCCACAAACGTACGCGCCCAATCTTTCCACGAGATGCCGATGATGAACTTTGTGACGACCGCCGCCAGCAAAATCGCCGTCCCAGCCGCGCCGAGCAGCTCAAGCTTATACACCGCAGCGATCGGCTGGCCGCTTGGGTTCAAAATTTGGTTGTTGAGCCCCGGCACAGGCGGCATAAACGTCAAGTGGACGCCGATAGCGTTGGCCAACTTCAACAAGCCGTTTGTCCCTTCATAATGGCCGGTGAGCGCCGCCTTCACCTGCGGGATGCCCCACAGTGAGATCAAAGCCGTCAGCACGAGAAACGGCGACCAAGCGCGGAACACTTCCCCGCCGCGTTGCGTCGCGCGAGCAACTTGCCCAGCGGCCGCCACTTCCGACTCCGTTGCAAAGCGGAATGTGCTTTTCGGCTTCCAATATTTCAAAAAGACAGCCAACGCGACGATCGAAACGAGCGAGGACAAAATGTCCGGCAGCTCCGGTCCTAAAAAGTTCGAGGTGAAATATTGCGTCAGCGCAAACGAAACACCGGAAACGATAATGGCCGGCAACACTTCCACCGTCTTTTTCCATCCCGCCATAATCAAGACAAGATAGAACGGAATGAACACCGATAAAAACGGCAGCTGCCGCCCAACCATTTTTGAGATTTCCATCGCCGGCACGCCAGTCGGCCCTTCCATCGAGATGATTGGAATCCCGACCGCCCCGAACGCCACCGGCGCTGTGTTGGCGATCAAGCAAATGCCCGCGGCATAAAGCGGGTTGAACCCCAACCCGGCCAGAAGCGCCGCTGAAATCGCCACCGGCGCGCCAAACCCAGCCGCTCCTTCCAAAAAGGCGCCAAACGAAAAGGCAATCAGCAGCGCCTGCAGCCGCCGGTCTTCGGTGAGCGAGACAACCGAATTGCGGATAATGTCAAAGTGGCCTGTTTTCACCGTCAGCTTGTATAAAAAGACAGAGGTGATGATGATCCAGCCGATCGGGAGCAGCCCGTACACCGCGCCTTGCGTCACTGACATCACCGCTTTTCCAGCCGGCATTCTGTAAGCGATTACAGCCAACACCAAAGCAAGCAGCAGCGTCGTCAACCCAGCGATGTGCCCTTTCATCCGCTTGACAGCCAGCGCCCAAAAGAAATACAAAATCGGAATGAGTGCAACAATGGCCGATAACCAAAGCTGGTCGGCGATTGGCGTGAAGTCCTGCTTCCACATGCGGTTTTCTCCTCCCCTTTGCGCCTGACTTCGCGGCGTTTGCGAGATCGTCCGCCCATCCTTTTCATTCTAGTCTTCTAGTCATCAGATGACCGGATAAGAAACGCCGTCTGTCTCAAATTATAAAAGCGTTTTCAGCAAAAGACAATAGTTGTTTTTGTATTTTTTTGAACTTTCCATCCATTGTGTTTCCCCACGCCGATGTTGACAGAGAACGGGATGACCATCCTGCTTGTCGGTACGGTCGAAGTTTCTTGACGATGTTGACTACGACCCATCCCGTCCCTTTCACACTTCGCCATGCGCGATGGAATCACGTTGGCTTCCCCAAACCGCTGACGCCCTCGGCCGCAAGCAACAAAAAGCGCTTGTCTCGATCCATGATGCTGTATCATAATAGACAGTGCAGGAGATTTCCTTCTTCACAACCGGAAAGCTACTTTAATCGTATTTGAGGTGGATCCATTGGCGTTTAAACGGATTAAAACAAAAAAAATTTACGAAGAAGTGGCCGAAGCCATTTTTGATATGATTAAAAACGGAGAGCTAAAACCTGGTGATAAACTCGATTCCGTTCAGCAGCTGGCCGAACAGTTTCAAGTCGGACGGGCCGCCATTCGCGAAGCGCTCACTGCGTTGAAAGCGATGGGGCTGATCGAGCTCAAACAAGGAGAAGGAACGTATGTGCGCGAGTTTGACCCGACAGTGATGACGTTTCCGCTATCCATTGCTGTCTTGATGAACAAGGAAGATATTTGGCATTTGCTTGAAGTGCGCAAGCTGCTTGAGGCAGGCGCCGCCTCGCTCGCTGCCGCCAAGCGGACAGACCGAGACCTCGATGCGATGACAGAAGCGCTTCGCCAAATGAAAGAAGGGATCGGCAGCGATGAGCTTGGCGAAAAAGCGGATTTGGCCTTCCATATGGCGATTGCGGCGGCGTCGCAAAATCCGATGCTTGTAAGCATTATGAACAGCGTCTCCGGCATGATCGTTGAAACGATGCGGGAGACGCGCCGCATATGGCTGTTTTCGAAACAAACGACAACCGAAAAGCTGCTTGCCGAACACCAAGCTATTTTTGAAGCCATTCGCGACCAAAATCCGGACGCCGCCCGGGCGCGCATGCTGGAACATTTGACCAATGTCGAAAACGTGCTGCGCCGCTACATTCGCACTCAACAACCCGACTGAGTGCGTTTTTTCTTTTTTTCAAAAAAGGGCTACGAATCTGAAAAAAACATTTTATAATAGACATATAGTCATCAGATGACCCGTTCATTAAGCTCGGTACACGGGAGGGAGAACCGATGAAAGTCTCGTTATTCGTCACCTGCCTCATCGATCTCTTTTACACGAATGCCGGCAAAGCGACCGTCGAACTGCTCGAGCGGCTCGACTGCGAGGTTGATTTTCCGGAGGCGCAAACGTGCTGTGGCCAGCCCGCGTATAACAGCGGTTATGTCAAAGAGTCAAAAGAAGCCATGAAACAGATGATGCGCGCGTTCGCCCACGCTGATTACGTCGTCACCCCATCCGGCTCGTGCGCGGCGATGTTAAAGGAATATCCGCACATTTTCCACGGCGACCCGGAATGGGAAGCGGAGGCGAAACGGCTCGCAGCGAAAACGTACGAGCTGACGCAATTTCTCGTTGACGTCCTGAAAGTCGAAGATGTCGGCGCCTCGTTTCACGGGCGGGCGACGTACCATACGTCTTGCCATATGACCCGCCTTCTTGGCGTGAAAGACGCACCGCTCCGGCTGTTGGAACATGTCAAAGGGCTTGAGCTCGTTCCGCTGCCGAACGCCCATCAGTGCTGCGGATTTGGCGGCACATTTTCCGTCAAAATGGGGCCGATTTCCGAACAAATGGTTGATGAAAAAATCGAGCATATTGAAGAAGTGGAAGCCGACTATTTAATCGGCGCCGATTGCGGCTGTTTACTAAACATCGGTGGACGCATCGCGCGGCTCGGCAAGCCGATCCGCGTCATGCATATTGCCGAAGTGTTGAATGCGCGCAACTAAAGGAGGGAAGCGAACATGCCGATGAAAATCGAAAACGGGCCGTTTTGGAAACGGGTCCGAGAAAACTTGGACAACGACTTTATGCGCGGGGCGGTCGCCGGCATGCAAGACCGCGGCTATGTGCGGCGGCTTGGCGTCATCAAAGAGCTCGGCCATTGGGAGGAGTGGCGCTCACTCGCCGAACAAATCCGAAAGCATACGCTCGAAAACTTGGACTATTATTTAATGCAGCTTAGTGAAAACGTTGCCAAACGGGGCGGCCACGTCTTTTTCGCCCGGACGGCCGAAGAGGCGAACGACTACATCCGCCGCATCGCTTTGGAAAAACAAGCGAAAAAAATCGTTAAATCGAAATCAATGGTCACGGAAGAAATCAACTTAAACCCGGTGCTGGAATCCATCGGCTGTGACGTTGTCGAAACGGACCTTGGCGAATACATTTTGCAAATCGATGACCATGACCCGCCGTCGCATATCGTCGGTCCGGCGTTGCATAAAAACAAAGAGCAAATTCGCGACGTCTTCCGCCGCAAGCTCGGCTATACGAAGTCGTCCGATCCGGTTGAACTCGCCCGCCATGCCCGTGAGATGCTGCGGCGCGACTATTTGACAGCCGACATCGGCATTACCGGCTGCAACTTCGCCATCGCCGAATCGGGCTCGATTACGCTCGTTACGAACGAAGGCAACGCCGACTTGGTGACAGCGCTGCCGAAAACGCAAATTACGGTCATGGGAATGGAGCGGATCGTTCCGACGTTTGAGGAGATGGAAGTTCTCGTCAGCATGTTGACACGCAGCGCCGTCGGACAAAAATTGACGAGCTACATCACCGTCCTCACCGGCCCGCGCGACGAAGGCGACGCTGACGGTCCGGAAGAGTTCCATCTCGTCATCGTCGACAACGGGCGTTCGTCGATTTTAGGCACGGAGTTTCAACCGGTGCTGCAATGCATCCGCTGCGCGGCCTGCGTCAACGTCTGCCCGGTATACCGCCACATCGGCGGCCATTCGTACGGCTCGATTTACTCCGGCCCAATCGGAGCGGTCTTGTCGCCGCTGTTGGGCGGTTACGACGACTACAAGGAGCTTCCGTACGCGTCCTCCCTTTGCGCCGCCTGTACGGAAGCGTGCCCGGTGAAAATTCCGCTTCATGAGCTGCTTATCAAACATCGCCAAATCATCGTGGAGCGCGAAGGAAAAGCGCCGACCGCAGAAAAATTGGCGATGAAGGCGTTTCGTCTCGGGACCGCCTCACCGTCATTGTACCGGTTCGGCACGAAGTTGGCACCAAGCGCCTTCGCCCCGTTTGCCGAAGACGGGCGCATCACAAAAGGCCCCGGCCCGCTCAAAGCGTGGACGGAAAGCCGCGAATTTCCGGCGCCAAGCAAAGAGCGGTTCCGCGATTGGTTTCGCAATCGCCAAAAAGGAGGGAATCCGTCATGACGCGTGGTGCTATTCACAACCGTGACGCGTTTTTAGAACACATCGCCCATCGCCTCGGGAGAGCTCCCCGCCTGTCCGGCGTCTCCCGGCCGCAATGGAGCGATCAGCCGCAATGGAAAGTCTTGGCTGGCTATAGCCAAGACGACTTGTTGGCAGTGCTTCGCGAACAATGTAAACTGATTCACACTGATTACATTGAGACGACAAACGCCGGACTTGCTGGGGTGCTCAAGCAACAAGTCACGGCTTATGGCGGCGGCCCGGTCATCGTGCCGGATGACCCGCGCTTTGCCGAATATGGGCTGTCCGCCTTGCTCCGCGACGAATGGCCCGCGGAGCGAACAGCCATCCATATATGGAATCCGGCGCTTGGACGCCAAAACATTGACGCCGCCGAACAGGCCAACGTCGGCATCGCGTTCAGTGACATCACCCTCGCCGAGTCAGGGACAGTCGTTTTGTTTTCGCGCAATGAACAAGGGCGGGCCATTCACTTTTTGCCGAAGACGTATATCGCCATCGTTCCGAAAAGCACCGTTGTGCCTCGCGTGACGCAAGCGGCGGCCATCATTCACGAGCAAATTGAAAAAGGCGTCCTCATTCCGTCATGCATCAACTTCATCACCGGCCCGAGCAACTCGGCCGACATTGAAATGAACTTGGTCGTCGGCGTCCACGGCCCGATGAAAGCGGCGTATATCATTGTCACCGACCGGTGAGCATGAGAAGACGGTGTCCATCATGGAAGGGCACCGTCTTCTTTTTCCCCAAAAAAACGCCCCGAAAGCGGACGCTCAGTAAACGCTTTTGGGGCAGCTTTTTGATCAATATTGCCGGCTCACATCGACCGCATTGGCAAGCGGTTCGCCCGTTTCGATGCGGCGGAGCGTGTCTAAAACGCTATGGGCGGCGGCGTCAACTGATGTCAGCGCCGCGATATGCGGGGTGATGATGACATTCGGATGAACCCAAAGCGGCGAGTGCGGCGGCAGCGGCTCTTCTTCGAACACATCGAGCACCGCCAGGCGGACATTTCGGTTTTCCAAGGCGCCGACAAGCGCCGTCTCATCAACCGTCGCCCCACGCCCAACATTGATAAAGCCCGCGTTGTGCAAACAGGCAAAAAACGTCTCGTCAAAGAGATGATGCGTTTCCTCTGTCAGCGGAAGCGCAGCGATCACCCAATCAGCGCAAGCAAGCGCTTCCCCCGCCTCTTCATGGCGGCAAACAGCCGAAAACGGCGGCGTGTCTCGGCCGCTTCGCGATACGCCGATCGGCGAAACGCCGAACAGACGAAGCGTTTCCGCGATGCGCCGGCCGATCTCACCCGTCCCATAAATGACAATCCGCTGTTCACCAAGCCGTTTCGGAGCGAGCGGCTTCCACTGCCGCTGTTCTTGATACCATGCATACACGTCATGACATTGGGCGTCGCGCAATAAGTAGCTGAGGCAATATTCGGCGATCTGCTCGCCAAATGACCCGATCGTCCGCGTCAGCAACACGTTCTTCTTCCATTCCTGCTTCCACAAAAACGCGTCAACGCCCGCGCCGAGCGAATGCACCCAGCGCAAATTGGCGAGCGAAAACGGCCCGGCCGGACGAAAGCCGACGTACGCATCCGCCCAGGCGAAATCATTGGCCGTCAATTCTTCTTCCGCCACAAAGCGAAACGCTTTATCCGGCCGCTTGTCCGGGAGAAGGGCGGCAAGCTCGGCATAAAGCCTTCCCGTCACGAGAATGCGTTGGATGTTCATGGCATCACACCACCCCCAACCGCTCAAATCAACGTCCCTTCTTCACGCTCGGCCTTTTTATTCGTGATATAGCCGGCAGACACGACCAAAATCGTCACACCGGCGGCAACCGCGTAGACGAACGGGCCATAAGAAAGGTGAACCCAATGCAGCACCCCTTCATCCCCCGCCATCATCTTTCCGGCCGTCCACGCCAAAATGCCCGACCCAACGTACGCGATCCATCGATGTTGTTCCATCACCCGGACGATCGCTTTGGAGCCGAAAATCATAATCGGGATGCTGATGGCTACCCCGAGCGCCAGCATGCCAAGATGCCCTTCGGCCGCCCCGGCCACAGCAACAACGTTATCAAGGCTCATCACTGCATCGGCAATGATAATCGTCGCAATCGCCTTCAACAACCGGTCTGATGATTGTACGTTCGCTTCCTCTTCCCGTTCGACAAGCACTTTATAGGCGATCCATACAAGCAGCAATCCGCCAACGAAGTGAACGAACGGGATGTTCAGTAAAAAGACAATGATGGCTGCAAACAAGATGCGCAGCAACACCGCCCCCGCTGTTCCCCAAAAAATCGCTTTGTTTCGCTGGTCTTTCGGCAGCCGCCGCGTCGCCATCGCAATGACGACCGCATTATCCCCAGACAAAATGATATCAATCGCAATAATCTTCCATAACGCCAACAGCGCCGCGGCAGAAATTGTCAATGATATACCCACCCTTTCCCCTTTGTCTCTCTTCTTCATCATACTGCAAATTCGACTGGGGGACAACAATGGAATAGACTGTCAATGCTCTCGTCCTAACCAATTATGGGGAAGGCTCACTGCATCGTCCGAACTCCGTAGAAAAAGTTAGGGAAGCAAACCATCTTCACTGATGACTGCTTCCCTATCTCTAGCGGAAAAGGTCTATATAACTACCATTTTTTCAAACACCTATCCTTGAACGCTCTCACGCCTCTACGCCCACTATGCTTTGCCCTTCTTGAAAAAGCTGGTGATTCAAGGGGAAATGCTGTCCTCCAACAGTATTTCTCAAGTTGAAAAACCTTGCAACCCCACAACTTCCTGGCTCTTTCTCACTAGACTTCTAAGCTTTCGCTTCATCACGGAGAAAGTGATGGTTTGCCCTTTCGCTCAACCACGCCGCCACCGCTTCAATGTCATCAGAAAAGACGCGGTCAGCTGTAATGGAGGAAACAATGCGGCGCGCCTTATGGTAAAACTGCCTCGTTGACGGGGCCATTCGCTCGATGCCGCGCGCTTCGACAGCCTGCAAAGCGCAAATGAGCTCAATCGCCAACACTTTTCGAGCGTTTTGCACGATCATGTACGCATGGCGGGCGGCGGTCGTTCCCATGCTGACATGGTCTTCCTGGTTGGCCGATGACGGAATCGAATCGACGCTGGCTGGGTGAGCGAGCGTCTTGTTTTCCGACACGAGCGAAGCGGCGACATATTGCATAATCATCGCTCCCGACTGCAAGCCGGGCTGTGGGCTTAAAAACGGCGGCAAGCCTTCGCTAAGCTGCGGATTGACAAGCCGTTCGATGCGGCGTTCGCTGATGTTGGCCAGCTCCGCCACCGCGATTTTCAACAAATCCATGGCGATCGCAACGGGTTGGCCATGAAAGTTGCCGCCAGAGAGCGCCGTCCCGTCCGCAAAAATAAGCGGATTGTCCGTAGCAGCGTTCATTTCGATTTCAAGCGTTTCCTTCACATAACGAAGCGCCCTAAGCGACGCTCCGTGCACTTGCGGGAGGCAGCGGATCGAATACGCGTCTTGCACGCGCCGCTCCCCTTGCCTGGTTGTGAGTTGGCTGCCCGCTAAATAGCGGCGCAGCCGTTCCGCCACCTCCGCCTGCTCCTGAAACCCGCGGGCTGCATGGATGCGGGCGTCAAACGCGTCCACAATGCCATAAAGCGCCTCAATCGTCAGCGCCGCGATCCATTCACTGTCATACGCCAGTTGTTCCGCCTCTAAGTAAGCAAGGGCTCCGACGGCCGTCATCACCTGCGTGCCGTTAATAAGCGCCAGCCCTTCTTTTTCCTGAAGGGAAAGCGGTGAAATCCCCGCTTGTGAAAGCGCTTGGGCGGCAGGCATCCGCCGCCCTTGGTACATCGCCTCTCCCTCGCCGGCAAACGCCAGCGCCAAATGGGCGAGCGGCGCTAAATCGCCGCTGGCGCCGAGGGAACCTTGCTGCGGCACGATCGGATGGATGCCGGTGTTCAAAAATGCGAGCAACTGCTCAATGACCGCCGGACGCACGCCGGAATACCCTTTCAACAACGCATTCGCCCGCAAAAGAAGCATCGCCCTCACGACATCTTCGGCAAATGGCTCGCCGACGGCACAAGCGTGCGAGCGAAGAAGATTGATTTGCAGCTGTTCAAGGTCGCTTCCTTCAATGCGCACATCGGCGAGTTTGCCAAAACCCGTATTCACGCCATAGATCGTCCGTCCATTGGAGATCGCTTGTTCCACTGCCGCGCGGCTTTTCTCGACAGCCCTCATGCTTTCCTCATCGGCCGCCACCCGCTCCCGTTCATAGACAACACGTCTTACCTCATCGATCGTCAATGTATGCCCGGTCAATACGATCATCATTTCATCTCCCTTCGTTTGTTTTCTCAATCGAACGCCTGGGCAAACAAAAAAGGAGGCGCCCTGCCATATGGCAGCGTTCGCCTCCTCATGACTTATTGCTCTAGGCACTTACCGTCTTATATATGATTGATTCCGAGCCCGGCCGCCTCGTGCTCGAGCCCGCGCACCGGAGCGCCGATCGTCCCGTACAACGCAACGGCGATCCATTCCCCTTCGTTCGGCTGTTCATATGGCATACCGCGCACCACGGCGAAACGAAGGCCAGCGGTTCTCAACAAATCTCCTAACTCTACCTGCCCTCTCGTCACGCCATGCACTGCCTCTAAAATCGCATGGTATAAGGCGTGCATCTCACGGTACAAGCCACCGTCAACCACTCCATGCCGTTTCGCCGCCGTCTCAATTGCCGCGACGATTTTTTGCGGCTCCATCGCCCCGACCCGCCCTTGACAATAGCGCCAAGCGAGCGCCTCGAGCTGGCCGAGGGCCGCTTCTTCCTCTCCCTCGTCAAGCATCGCCAGCAACAATGCCAGCCGGCCGATGCGCGCTTGTCGTGTTTCCATTGCTTCTACACACCTATTGGTCTTTTTTTCTATTGTATGATGACAATGAATGCGATGTCAATTATGAATTTCCATTTTTTAGCACATTAAAACATTAACAGGCTGAACGATCGCCCTTTATGCTTCTGGATGGAAAATAGTTAGAAACATCTGCCTCGTGGCGAGCTATGGGCGAATCCCTCTTCTCGTCTTAACATGATCAATCCCTGTTTCCATTTTTTTGATTATATGATATCATATAAATATCAAATCGACACTATTAGGGGGATAGGTATGAGAGAACAAAAAGCATGGCGCATGGATGGATTTATCGGCATCGGATGCATCGCCCTTTTCGTTATGGCTGGTTTTGTCAGCCTCATTCAAGTGCAGCTCTTATTGGCCGTTTTCTGCTTCGCCCTTGCCGCCCTCTTGGCGACTGGCATCACGATCGTTCAGCCGAATCAAGCGAAAGTACTCACCTTTTTCGGCCGCTATTTCGGCACGATTCGCGACAGCGGGCTGTTTTTCACCGTGCCGCTCACCGTTCGAAAGAAAGTATCGCTGCGCGTGCGCAACTTCACGAGCAACAAGTTGAAAGTGAACGATGTTCAAGGCAATCCGATTGAAATTGCCGCCGTCGTCGTTTTCCGCGTCATTGATTCAGCCAAGGCTGTGTTCGATGTTGATGATTACGAACAATTCGTCGAGATTCAAAGCGAAGCCGCCATTCGCCATGTCGCGACAAAATATCCGTACGACACGTTTGAAGACGACAACGAGATTACGTTGCGCGGCAACGCCGATATTATTTCCGATGTTCTCGCCGCTGAGCTGCAGGAGCGATTGCGTGTCGCCGGAGTCGAGGTGATGGAAGCGCGCCTCACTCACTTGGCGTACTCCCCGGAAATTGCGAGCGCCATGTTGCAGCGTCAACAAGCAGCCGCCATTTTGGCCGCCCGGAAAAAAATCGTCGAAGGCGCTGTCTCGATGGCGCAAATGGCGATTGAACAACTTGACAAAGAAAACATTTTAGAGTTAGATGATGAACGAAAAGCCGCAATGGTGAACAACTTAATGGTCGCGATCGTCTCCGAGCGCGCCACCCAGCCGGTGATCAATACCGGCAGTCTATATTAACGGTTGTGGAGTGCGATGGCAAAGAAAAAACAATTTCCCCTGCGCATTGACCATGAATTATATGCCGCGCTCGAACAATGGGCGCAGGACGAGTTTCGCAGCGTCAACGCCCAGATCGAGTTTTTGCTGAAGGAGGCAGCGAAGCGGGCCGGACGGCTCGGGAAAGGAAAAACAGATCAAAAACAAGGAGGCTAGCCGATGACGGCTGGCTTCTTTCCTTTTTCAGTCATGGTCATTTGTTACAGAAATATAATGATAGCAGAGCCTTTTTTGAAAGGGGGCGAACCGATGCCGCATTCGCTGCCGCCGCTTGCCTTTTGGCAGCTCATCACGCCGCCGTTTCGCGCTGAAACAGGTGTGCCGTCGTCACAGCTTCCCATCTACGCAGCAACGACGCCTGCACCTCCCCCGTTTTTGCCGTACCGTTCCATCCGCTACACATCTTCGTATCCATCGTACCAGCAGCTGCGAGCGATTATCACCACCGATCATTTATCCTTCGTGAGGAGATGACATTATGGCTTGGGAGACGCCGCGCGAAGATATGTGCGTATATACGCAAGGCGAAATTGACAAGTGGGTGTATTCCACTTGCGGCATTTGCTCGAACGGCTGCGGCTGCTACATCGCGGTCAAAGACAACCGCATCGTCGGCATTAAAGGCAATGTCCGCTACCCAGTCAACCGCGGTCGGCTCGGCCCGAAAGGAGAAAACCAATGGTGGGCGAACAACAGCCTTGACCGGCTGACCCGGCCGCTCATCCGCAACCGGAGCGGAACACTCGTACCGGCAAGCTGGAACGATGCCCTTTCGCTGCTGGTGGAAAAAACGAAAGAATTACTTTCCGCTCATGGCCCGGAGAGCATCGCGGTTTACCATAGCGGGCAGCTGTATTTAGAGGAATATTATACGATCGCGAAAATCACCCGCGCCGGTTTGCGCACCCACCACGTTGACGCCAATACAAGGCTATGCACGGCGACAGCCGAATGGTCGCTTATCCAAAGCTTCGGCGCCGACGGTCCTCCGGCCTGCCTTGACGATTTGGATGTTGCGGAAGTCATCGTATTTATCGGCCGGAACTCAAACGAGACGAATACCGTCCTCTGGGAGCGGGTACTCGATGCCCGGCGGAAGCGCGGCACCAAAATTGTGGAAATCGACCCGCGCCTTGACATCAGCCAAAAAATGGCTGACTTATCGCTCCGGCCGAAAAGCGGCACGAACGTCGCCGTCTTAAACGGGCTGATTCATTTGCTCATCGCCAACGGCTGGATCGACCGCGGCTACATCGAACGCTATACGGTTGGGTATGAGCAGCTCGAGCGAACGGCCGCCCGCTACACGCCCGAAGTGGTGGAACAAATTACCGGTGTGCCAGAACGCGATTTGCGAACGTGCGCCGAATGGATCGGCACGTCAAAAACAACCGTCACCGTACTGCTGCAAGGCGTCTATCAAAGCATGGACGCTACGGCCGCCGCCTCGCTCGTCAATTCGATGCACTTAATCATGGGCAAAATCGGCAAGCCGGGGTCGGGGCCGTTTCAGCACGCCGGGCAGCCGAGCTCGATGTCCAACCGCGAAGTCGGCGGCGCCGGCTTTTACCCCGGATACCGGAACGATGAAAACCCGAAACATTTGCAAGAAATCGCTGATTTATGGAATGTCGATGTCGAGACGCTGCCGGTCGGCCCGCAAACGCATGTCATGGAGATGCTTCGGCTGATCGAGGAAGGGCACATCCGCATGTTTTGGGTGATCGCCACCAATCCGGCCGTTTCGCTGCCGAACCGCAAGCGGGTGATCGAACTGCTCAAACAGGTGTTCCTTGTTGTCCAAGATCCGTTTTTCAACGAAACAGCCGAGTTCGCCGACCTCGTTCTCCCGGTCGCTTTATGGGGAGAAAAGGAAGGCACGATGACGAATTTGGAGCGGCGCGTCAACGTGCTTCGCAAGGCGGTCGACCCGCCGTTCGGCTTGCCGTCCGACTTGGAGCTGCTGATCGAATTTTCCCGGCGCATGGGGTTTCGCGACCGAAGCGGGCGTCCGCTCATCACCTACCGCACACCCGAGGAGGCATTTAACGAATGGCGCCTCGTCTCAAAAGGTCGTCCGTGCGACATGTCGGGCATGACCTATGAAAAAATCGAACGGCTTGGGGGCATTCAGTGGCCGTGCAACGAACAATATCCCGAAGGAAAAAAACGGCTGTACACCGACAACGTGTTTCCGACGGCTGTCGATGAGGCTGAGTCATACGGTCGCGACATGCGGACAGGACGGGCGCGGACGCGCGAAGAGTTCGCCGCCATCGGCGCCAACGGACGCGCCATTTTGTACGGGATCGACTGGTCGCCGCCGCTCGAATGGCCGGATCGGGAATACCCGTTTTGGCTGAATACCGGGCGCAACGTCTTCCATTGGCATACGCGGACGAAAACCGGGCGGGCTCCGCTTTTGCAGCTGTCGGCTCCGGAAGGGTATGCGGAAATTCATCCGGACGACGCCGCCCGCTTGCAGATCCAAATGGGCGACTGGGTGCGCGTCTCAAGCCGCCGCGGTGAAGTGATCGTTCGCGCTCGCCTCACCGACTCCGTGCTGCCGGGCATGGTGTTTCTTCCGTTTCACTACGGATCACTGCTTGAGCAGGAAGCGGCAAACGAGCTGACACTCGATACGTGGGATCAAGTGTCAAAACAGCCGCATTTTAAAAACGGCGTTTGCAAAGTCGAAAAATGGTTAGGGAGAGAACAGGATCGCGATGAATGAACAATGGGACAATCGAAAAGAGATAAGCGGTCTGCTCAGCGACATTCAAGCGGCCAATGAAACGATCCAGCAACAGCTGCGCCCATACGTGCAAGAACATCGGTATACCTATCCGCTTTTTCAACGGCTCGCCGCATTGGCCGAAGAACTCAGCGAACACGTCTCCACCCTTCTTAGCGGACCGCTTGAACGAAACGAAGCAAAATATCATCTAAGCGTGCTGTTTCGCACGGCCGAAGCCATGGCAGAAACGAACGAGATGCTCAAAGCGGTCGGTCGGTTCCACCCGAGCGTGCCGCTTCAAGCGCTCACGTACGCGCTGATGCGGCTCGTGCCGACGGTGGCTGCCGCTTACGGCCATTATGAAAGTTTATTGATCGTCACGCCGCGTTTTCAACAGCTTAGCCGCCTTTGGCGCCATGCGGAAGGAGGATAAGCATGGAAAGCTACTATGCCGCGCTCAATGCCATGGCCGCCGCGCCGAACGATGGTGTATTCGCCATCACGATTGACGTGGAAGGCTCGGCCTACCAAAAGGAAGGAACATGGATGTGGATCGGAGCAGACGGAAAGACAACCGGCTTATTAAGCGGCGGATGCCTCGAAGAAGCGGTGGCTGCGCATGCGATCGAAGTGCTGTCAAGCCGGCAGGCGGCGGCCCTATCGTTTGACTTGCGCGCAGAAGATGACGGAGGGTGGGGGCAAGGAAGCGGATGCGACGGCGTCATCCATGTTTGGCTTGAGCCGGTCACAAACGAGACGAAACCGGATTGGCTTACGTTGAAACAGCGCCTTGACCGCGGCGAACATGTACTGATGGTCCGAAGCATCGTGTATCCAGACGAGCGGCCGTTTTTCCAAAGCGAAACAGGCGAACAATTCGGCGGTTGCCGCCGAACGCCGCATCGGGAATGGCGCGAATGGCTTCACAAAACGCCGTTTTATCAAGGGCGAAGCGGTTTGTACGAAGTGGACGGGGAAACATTTTACGTTCAGCACTTTTGGCCAAAACCGCGCCTTGTCGTATTCGGCGCCGGATCAGACGCCCCGCCGCTCGTCTCAGCGGCCAAAGCCGCCGGGTTTTCCGTCACCGTAAGCGATTGGCGCCCAGCGTTTTGCCATCCATCCCACGTGCCGGACGCCGATGCCTTCGTCATGGGCTTTCCCCATGAAACTGTTCCGCGGCTTCGCCTAAACGAGCGCGACTTTGTTGTCATCATGACCCACCAGTTTGAACGCGACCGCGAACTCGTTTCCTTGTTAGCCGACATGCCACTCGCTTATCTCGGTGTGCTCGGTCCGCGGCGGCGCACGGACCGCCTCTTTCCTTCCGGCTCGACGCCTCCATTTGTCCGTTCGCCGGCAGGGCTTTCCATCGGCGCACGCGGTCCGTATGAGATCGCCGTCAGCATCACTGCCGAATTGATCAGCGTCCTTCGCAGGCGGTCAACGGAGAGAGTATGATGAGTCGCCCAACCATCGCTGGCATTTATTTGGCGGCTGGAGAAAGCCGGCGGATGGGAACGGATAAACGCGCTTTGCCCTGGGGGGAAAGCACGCTGGGCGCTGCCGGCCTTCAGGCTGCGCTTCATTCTTGCCTTGCGCCCGTCATCGTTGTCGTTCCTCCGGACGATGCGCTCGCGTGGCTTCCAGACGAGCTTCGGAATCATGAAAACTGCCGCTTCACCCGTTGCGCTGACCATTGCCGTGGGCAGGCGCATTCGCTTGCCTGCGGCTTGCGGGAATCGCTCGCTAGCGGGGCGGACGCCGCTGTCGTATTGTTGGCGGACCAACCATTTGTCACTGCGGACGTAATCAATGCGCTTACCGACCTTTACCGCCGCCACCGTCCTGATTACGTCGCCTTCACCCGCTTCGGCACGCCGATGCCCCCAGTCATTTTTGGGAAACAAATGTTCCCTTCCTTGCTTGCTCTAAGGGGCGATGCCGGGGGGCGCACACTGTTTCACCATCCGCGTTGGCGCGGTCTCTTGTATGAAGGCGATGAGACGATCGGCATCGACATTGACACGATAGACGATTATAAGCGTGCCGTCATGGATCGAGAAGAAAAGGAGGGACGCCACCGTGGCCATCGGTAAAAGCATCATCCGCAAAGAAGCGTGGGATAAAGTGACCGGCCGGGCGAAATATACGAACGATTTCAAAGAACAGGGGATGCTTCATGCCGCTCTAGTAACAAGCCCATACGCCCATGCGCGCATCCTCTCGCTGGATGCACGCCGCGCGCTCGCCGTCCACGGCGTCCATGCTGTTGTGACCGGCGAAGGGCTTCCGCTCACCGGTGAAGACATGCGCGATCGTCCGCCGATCGCCGTCGACAAAGTGCGCTACTATGGCGAAGTCGTCGCCGTCGTCGTAGCCGATACGCTCGCGCAAGCCGAACAAGCAGCCCGCCTCGTCCGCGTCGTTTACGAACCGCTTCCAGCCGTCGGCTCGCCGCGCGAGGCGTTGAAAGAAGGCGCTCCATTATTGCATGAACATCTCGACCGCTATGAAAAAAACAAAACGACTCATCCTGAGCCAGGGACAAACGTCGCCCACCGGACGAAAATCCGAAAAGGCAACATTGAACAAGGGTTTGCTGAAAGCGACGTCATCGTCGAAACAAGCGTATCGTTCGCCCCTTCCGATCATATCGCGATGGAAACACGCTGCGCCACGGCAGAAATTTGGCCGGACGGCACGATCCATATTTCCGCCTCCTCACAGTCACCGTTTATGATCAAGAAGTTGCTTCATACGTATTTTGGCGAAGAAACCGGCAAAGTCATCGTCCATACGCCGCTTGTCGGCGGCGCCTACGGAGGAAAAGCGCCCGTCCAGCTTGAGCTGCTTGCCTACCTTGCCTCCAAAGCGGTCGGCGGCCGAAAAGTGAGCGTCTGGAACAGCCGCGAGCATGACATGGTCACTTCGCCCGTCCATATCGGTTTGGAGGCAACCGTCAAAATCGGCGCGACAAAAGAGGGCTTGTTCAAGGCCATGGAAATCTTATTTCTATTTGACGGCGGGGCTTATTCCGACAAGGCGATCGATGTCAGCCGCGCCGCAGCCGTCGATTGCACCGGCCCGTACCATGTCGAAAACGTCTTTTGTGATTCATTGTGCGTCTATACGAATCGCCCGTACGCGACGCCGTTTCGCAGTTTTGGCCATTGCGAACAGGCATTTGCCGTCGAGCGGGCCATCGATGAATTGGCACGAACGCTTCAACTTGACCCATGGGAGGTGCGGCGCAAAAATGCCATCCGCCCGGGGCATACGACCCCGACGCAAGTGCGGCTCACGAAAAGCAACGTCGGCAACATATCAGCCTGCCTCGACCGGTTGCGCGAGCTGATGCGCTGGGACGAGTGGCAGCGCGTCGAAGTGGACGCTTATACGGTAAGAGCAAAGGGAATCAGCAGCGGCTGGAAAACATCGACGATCGACACAGATGCTAGCTCGGGCGTCATCTTAACGTTCAACTCCGACGGCAGTGTCAACGTCATCTCCGGCGTCGTCGAAATCGGAACCGGAACGAAAACGGTGCTCGCGCAAATCGTTGCTGAACGGCTGAAGATGGACGTCGATTGTGTCCATGTCAAAATGGATATTGATACGCAAACGACGCCGGAACATTGGAAAACAGTCGCCAGCCGCGGGACGTTTATGGCCGGACGTGCGGCGCTTGCCGCTGCCGACGACGCCATCCGTCAGTTAAAAGACATCGCCGCCTGCGTCTTGCGGGCCTCGCCGGACGATTTGGAAGTCGGGTTCGGGCGCGTCTTTTTGCGCGATGACCCGGCCATCTTTCTTCCGATCAAAGACATCGCCTATGGCTACAAGTTTCCGAACGGCAACGCCATCGGCGGGCAAGTGATCGGGCGCGGCCGCTACATTTTGCGCCACTTGACCCCGCTTGATCCGGAGACCGGCGCCGGCAAACCGGGACCGGAATGGGGCGTATGCGCCGAGGGAGTGGAAATTGAGTTCAACCGCCGCGACTACACGTATCGCATTGTCAAAGCGTATGCGGTCATTGATGCCGGCAAAGTGCTCAACCCAAAGGCAGCGCTTGGCCAAGCAATGGGGGCGATGAGCATGGGGCTAAGCTTTGCCAGCCGCGAAGGGTTTCTTTTTGACAACGAACAGCGCGTGTTAAACCCACAGTTGCGCACATACCGGCCGATTCGCTTCGGCGAACATCCAGAGTACATCGTTGAGTTTGTCGAAACGCCGCAAATCGATGCCCCATACGGCGCTCGCGGCATCGGCGAACATGGCTTGATCGGCATGCCCGCCGCCTTGGCAAACGCCTTGTCTCTCGCTGCCGGCGTGCCGCTCAATGAACTGCCGCTTGTGCCTGAACTCATTTGGCGGACACAGAAAGGGGACTCCTATGGTTCCGTTTGACTTTGCCTACTACCGGCCGCAGTCGATCGCCGAAGCGACAGCGCTGTTTGCGGCGCTCGAGCGGGATGGAAAACGACCGCTCTACTACGGCGGCGGCACGGAAATCATCACGTTGTCTCGGTTGAACCTTGTCCGCACCGCGGCCGTCATTGACATAAAATCGATCCCTGAATGTCGGTCGCTTGATGTCGACAATGGTTCTCTCGTGCTCGGAGCGGCGCTCTCCCTCGGCGAGCTCGAAGAAGCAAATCCGTTCCCGTTATTGACAAAAGCGGCGCGAGAAGTCGCCGACCGGACAGCGCGCAACCAAATTACGCTCGGCGGCAACATCTGCGGACAAATTTTTTACCGTGAGACCGCACTGCCGCTATTCGTCGCCGAGGCGGATGTCATCATCGCCGGACCATACGGCATCAGGCAATGCCGCTTCCTTGACTTGTTTCATCAACAGCTGCAGCTTGGCCGCGGTGAATTTGTCGTCCAGTTCAAGGTTGACCGTGCCACCGCCACCCTGCCCCATTTCCACCGCAAGCGCCGCAAGCAAGGGGAAGTCGGCTACCCGCTTGTGACGATTGCAGCGCTGAAAAAAGACGGGACGGTTCGCGTTGCCCTAAGCGGCATCTACCCGTTTCCGTTTCGCTCGGCTGACGTTGAGGCGCACCTCAACGACCGGAACCGCCCAGTTGGTGAACGAATCCAAGCAGCGGTTGACGCCTTCCCGCGCCCGATTTTGCACGATATTGAAGGCTCAGCAGACTACCGGCTGTTCGTGGCCGCCCAGCTGCTTGAAGATATGCTTCGTGAGCTCGGAGACGGAGAAACCGTCTAAACAGGAGGTGAGCATGCGGACATGGAGGAAACGACAAAGCGGGAGCTTGTGCTGCACGTTAATGGAGAACGAAGATCGATCGTCACTCGCCAAGCCGAAACGCTGCTGTTTGTTTTGCGCGATGGGCTGGGGCTGACCGGGGCCAAGCCAGGCTGTTTGAACGGCGACTGCGGCGCCTGCACCGTCTTAGTCGACGGCACGCCAATCAAATCGTGCATGATGCTCGCGATTGAGACAGTCGGCAAAGAAATCACCACGATCGAAGGGCTTGATGATGCCCCCATTCAGCACGCCTTCGTCCGCCACTTCGCCTTTCAGTGCGGCTATTGCACTCCTGGATTCATTATGAACGCCCACGCACTCATCGAGCGGCATCCGGGCGCGGATCAAGCGACGATTCAAGAATGGCTGGAGTCCAATATTTGCCGCTGCACAAGCTATCAAGAAATTGAAGCGGCGGTCAAAGAAGTGCTCGAAGCCAAAAAAGCAAAACCAACAGATCCTTGACGAGCAATGGATATCCCGCACCCAATCGGGATATTCTTTTTTGATGCGGTATACATCTCATCGAAAAGGCCGGTGATTTACTAGGGCAACAGCTTCCCGGAATCGCTTCTCAAGTAGAAAATCCTTGTAGCATCAGCCCCTATTTTCACACGTTCACCCATCGATCAAGGAAAACAGCGGTTTTTCACCGGCCTTCTAAATAGCTATTGACAAAAATATAACGTTAACGTTAATGTTATGTTTGTAAAACAGATCGTTCACTGTGATCACGGGAAAGCGAGGGGCCCCGAATGGAGCGATTCAAAATCGATGACGTCGCCAAAGCAACCGGCCTAACAAAACGGACGATTCGCTATTATGAGGAGATTGGCTTGATCAAGCCGCCGGCGCGCAGCGAAGGCGGCACACGCCTTTATACAGCTGAGGACATCGAACGGCTGAAAAACATCGTTGCCGCGCGCGAAGTGCTCGGCTTTTCGCTGCAGGAGCTGCAGCATTTTTTGGCGCTGAAAGAAACGATGGAGACGCATCGGGCGGAATATCGACATGAGGCCGCTGGGAGCGAAAAACGGCGTGAACTGGAACAAATCAGCGCTGGATTGCGTCGGCAAATCGCCATGCTGGAAGAGAAAATGAAGAAGATGGCCATGCTGAAGCAAGAGCTGGAACAAATGGCAGAGCGGGTAGACGCCCTCTTGCAAGAAAGGAGAGAAGAATAGTGGAGGAAGGGAGAAAAACAAAGGCGCGATGGATTACCGTCGCCGCCGCCTTTTTAGCGTTTATGGGCATCGGGATCGTCGACCCGATTTTGCCGGTCATCGCCAAAAGCATCGGCGCCACCCATTGGCAAGTCGAAATGTTGTTTACCGCCTACATTTTGACGATGGCGGTCATGATGATCCCGGTCGGTCTTGTTGTCAACCGTATCGGCGATAAACAAATGATGGTGGCAGGGCTTGGCCTCGTTACGATTTTTTCGTTGTTGTGCGGCTTTGCTTCTACTATCCCGCAGCTGTCGCTCTTTCGCGCCGGCTGGGGATTGGGCAATGCGACGTTTTTCGCCACAGCCATGACGTTGTTGATCGCGTTGACGCCGCAGGCAAGCACCGCGGTCGGCCTGTATGAAGCGGCGATCGGCCTCGGCATGGCCGGCGGTCCGCTCGTCGGCGGACTGCTTGGCCAACATTCATGGCGCTATCCGTTTATCGGCACGAGCGTCTTGATTTTCATTGCCTTTTTACTCGTCACCTTTTTCGTCTATGATCCGAACAAAGGAAAGCCGAAAAAAGCGGTCGGCCTGCAAGAAATGCGGCGGTTGCTTTCGTTCCCGCCATTTTTAAAAGGGGCGGTCGGCGGCATGCTTTACTATTACGGCTTTTTCGTCGTATTGGCGTATTCGCCTTTGATCATTGGACTGTCGGCCATCCAAATCGGCCTCGTTTTCTTCGGCTGGGGGCTCTGCCTTGCTTATGGCTCAGCGGTGCTCGCCCATCAGCTTGAGAAACAATATGAACCAAGGGAAATTTTGCCATACGGTTTGCTGATGTTCGCAGCCTTATTGCTGCTTCTTGTAGTCGCCAAGCCGACATGGCTTATGGTAACGCTCATCATTTTGTCTGGGCTCGTCTCCGGACTCAACAACGCTTTGTTTACAAGCTATGTGATGGAAACATCGCCATATGAGCGGGGAGTGACGTCCGGCACGTACAACTTCGTCCGCTGGCTCGGAGCGGCCATCGCTCCGGTGCTGTCCGGCATCATCGGCCACACCATTTCCTCAAAAGCACCGTTTATGGTCGCCATGGCGCTGGCGCTCATCGCCTTTCTGTTCCTTTCCTGGCGCAAGCGCAAGACTTCGGCACCCAAAACGGCATAGCCGTAAAAAAAACAGGCGATCACAATCATTTCGCGTCTAAAATCAGAAAACGCCCGTTCCAGACGGGAACGGGCGTTGTTCACAATTCGCTTCCCGGCCGCAGCCATTTTGTCATCGTGTTCGCGGCGGCGAAGCATTGCCCTTTTTCACGAAACTGCTTCCATCCTCCTGCTTATGGCGCTCGCTGTTCAGCTATGAACCGTCCGCTTCTCGCTGATAAGAACGCCGCGTTTTTTCATCTCGTCCATATACACATCCCCCGGAACGATTTGCTCCGGCGGATAGACGCCGCGCTTTGTGATCACCCCGCGGCCGATGAGCTGAGCGACAGCAGAAATCGTGTAGGCCGTCGTACGCGCCATCGCCGTTACCTTGTTTTCGCGGTCATTAAACGTGACGGTCTCGTATTCCAATACCGTTTCCTTCCCGCCTTTTCGGCCGCCGACGATGACCCGAAGCAACACCACATCATCTTTCCCTTTCAAATCAAGCAGCGGCTTCAGGACGGAAAGCAGCACATCGCGCGGTTTGACTTTGCATCCATTGACCTCCACTTCCACATCGTGGCGCGTCAAGTTCAAATCGACGAGCAGCTTAAATTTTTCTGCATGGCCGCGGTAGCGGATCGTTTTGTACTCGAGCCGCTTCAAGTTCGGAAACGAGCGCGAGAGCGTCGACGTCCCTCCTGAGGTATGAAACGCTTCAAGCGGCCCAAACCGGTCGAAATAAATCGGTTCCACTTCGGAAAGCGACGGCACTTCCTGCTTTTGGCCGTCGCGGATAATGAGAGACGGATCGGTGTAATGGTCAAGCAGCCCTTCCAAGGAAAACACATGGTTGTACTCCAGCGGCGGTTCGGGGCGGACAGGAATGCCGCCGACATACAGCAAGATGGATTCCACCTCATCGAGTTGACTCGCCCCATAGCCGGATAAAATGTTGATCATTCCGGGTGCGACGCCAAGATCCGGAATGATCGTCACCCCCGCTTTCTGAGCCTCCTCGTGCATTTCAAGCACCCGATCGGTAATATGGCCGATATGGCCGCCTAAATCAACGGAATGAACACCCGTTTCGATCGCTGTTTTCGCCACCGTTTCATTGAAGCGGTAAAACAAGGCATTGACGACGACATCATGCCCTTGCATGGCCGCTGCCAGTTGTTGCGGATCGCCGGCATCCACCCGCACAGCGGCAAGCTTTTTGGAATGAAGCTGCCGCACCGTCTGCTCCGCCTTGGCCAAATCGACATCCGCCAACGTCACCGCCTCAACATCTTGGCTTTGCACTAAATCGCGTGCTGCTTCTTTGCCCATCAGCCCCGCTCCAAGCACGAGCACTTTCATCGTTCTTTCCCCCTCTGTCACCGATTCTTTGCCATACGCTCACATGACAGCCGCTTTTTTCACATCTTTGCCGCGGCCGCTGCTTCGATTCACGATATATGTTCCACGTTGATCTTCGCTTCTCTTTTGCCGGCCATGTTGCAAGCGACAGCCCGGTTCAATCATCGGTATCGATTTGCGCCCGCTGCAGCTTGCCGCTGAAATCGACATAAATGCTCCGCCATTCGGTGAATACGTCAAGCGCAGCGACGCCGGAGTCGCGGTGGCCGTTGCCCGTCCCTTTCGTGCCGCCAAACGGCAAATGAATTTCCGCTCCCGTTGTGCCGGCGTTGACATACACGATGCCGGTGTCCAAATCACGCATCGCTCGGAATACATTGTTGACATCGCGTGTGAAAATGGCGCTTGACAGCCCATAATCGACGCTGTTGTTGACGGCGATCGCTTCGTCCAAACTGCGGACGGAAATGATCGACACAACCGGGCCGAAAATTTCTTCGCGGGCGATGCGCATATTCGGCGTGACATCGGTGAAAATCGTCGGCGCGTAATAAAAGCCGCGCGCATAGTCGCCCTCGCGCAATATATAGCCACCCACAAGCAGTTTCGCCCCTTCTTCTACGCCAATGCGCATGTAGCGGTCGATTTTTTGAAGCGCCTCTTCATGGATGACGGGTCCGACTTTGACCGTTTCATCCAACCCGTTGCCGATTTTCAATGTTTTCACGGCTTCAAGCAGACGCCGCTCAAGCTCCTGTTTCACCCGCTCATGGACGATGACCCGGCTGCACGCCGTGCACCGCTGCCCCGACGTGCCGAACGCACTCCAGATGATGCCGTCAACCGCCAATGTCAAATCCGCATCATCCATCACAATGACGGCGTTTTTTCCTCCCATTTCAAGCGACACCTTTTTCAACAGCCGTCCGCATTTTTCCGCAATCATCCGCCCGACTTCATTCGATCCGGTAAATGAGATGACCTTGACATCAGGATGCTCGACGAGCGCATTGCCGACTGTCGGCCCGTCACCGTGGACCACATGAAACACTCCCGGCGGCAAGCCCGCTTCTTCAAAAATGCGAGCTAATTCCTGCGCCATGATCGGTGTCTCGGGCGCTGGCTTCCATACGACCGCATTGCCGGCAACAATGGCCGGAAACGACTTCCAAGTGGCGATGGCAATGGGAAAATTCCATGGAGTGATGATGCCGACCACTCCAACCGGCGTGCGGACGCTCATGGCGAATTTGTCTTTCAGTTCAGACGGCGTCGTATCGCCGAACAACCGCCGTCCTTCTCCCGCCATGTAAAACGCCATATCAATGCCTTCCTGCACTTCGCCGCGCGCTTCCTCAATCACTTTGCCCATTTCCATCGTCAACAGCCGGGCCAACTGTTCTTTCCGCTCCTTTAGCAGCATCCCAACTTTATACAAGATTTCCGCGCGTTTCGGCGCCGGCACGAGGGCCCACTGTTTTTGCGCTTCTTTGGCTGCCTGAACCGCTTCATCGATATCGTTTGGCCCGGACATCGCCACCTCGGCAATCGTTTCCCCCGTCGCCGGATTGATCACCGGCGCAAATTGCCCGGTGCTTGGCTCCTTCCATTCTCCATTGATATAGTTTTGGATTTTCACTGTATACTCCCCCCATTTTTCTAGATGATTTATTGAGATAATTTATACATTGAACGCCGAGCGATGATCGTCAGGACTTCCTCTTGGCCCGCAAGTCTTGGATCGTTGCCGCCACCGAAATGTGGTTCGGATCGGTCAACACTTCAATCACCGTCGGCTTCTTGGCTTCAAGCGCCAACAGAAGCGCTTCCGTGAACTGTTGTTCCGTCTGCACTTGGAATCCGCAGCTGTTCAAGCATTCTGCCAACCGGGCAAACGACACGCGGCCTAAATCGGTGCCGATGACCCGCCCCGGAAACTGCAATTCTTGATGCATGCGGATGGTGCCGTACATATGATTGTTAAACACAATGCTAATGATCGGAATATCGTATCGAGCGGCCGTTTCCAACTCCTGCACCGTCATCATAAAGCCGCCATCCCCGGATAAAGAAACGACGGTCCGGTCGGGAAAGGCCAGTTTCGCGCCAATGGCAGCCGGCATGCCATATCCCATCGCTCCTGACGTCGGGCCGATGTACGTGTGCCCATCCCCAAACGGGAAAAAGGCGTGAAGCCAACCGGCGAAATTCCCAGCATCGTTCGTAATGACCGCATTTTTCGGCAAATGGCGACCTAAACTCGCCATGACCGCTTCATGGAGAGTTCGTTTTTCAAGCGGCAACGCGGCCGTTTGTTCGTACCGTTCCCTCCGTTCAGCCGCCCATTCCTGCCAAGACGGCTGCACCGCGATATCGAGCAAACGGGACAGCGCTTCCCGACAGTCAGCCCAAACCGCGATATCCGGTGCATACACTTTTCCGAGCCCATCGCTGTCAATATCGATATGAATCAGCGTCTGCGTTGGAGATAGCAAACGGTAATCTTGCGTCGTCACTTCCGACAGCCGCGTCCCCAACGCAATCACCACATCGGCCTGCTCAGCCGTTTCCATGACCTCTTTCGGCGTCCCTAGGCCTAGGTGGCCGACATAGCACGGATGGTTGTGGGGAAACACATCATGCCTCCGGAACGCCGCCATGACTGGAAGTGCATACTTTTCCGCCCATAAGCGCAGCAGCTGCTCGGCTCCCGACCATTTGACGCCGCCGCCGGCAATCACGAGCGGCCGTTTGGCGCGCTCGAGCCGCTCCTTTATATTCCGTATATCCTCTTGCCTTGGGGCCGGCTTCGGCACATAGGTCTCGGCCATCACTGCTTCCGTTATCGTTTTGGAAAATACATCTTCTGGCAGTGAAACGACGACGGGGCCGGGCCGCCCTGTTTTCGCGGTGCGAAACGCCCGTTGCACCAGCTCTGGCACCCGCTCGGCTTCGCGAATTTCGACCACCCATTTTGCGATCGGACGAAAAAACGCTTCCATATCGACTTCCTGAAATCCTTCACGTCCTAGGAAGCGGCTGTTCACTTGCCCCAAAAACACGACCATCGGAGTGGAATCTTGCCTGGCGGTATGGACGCCGATCGTTAAGTTCGCCCCGCCAACCGCCCTTGTAGCCAGCACGACGCCGCACTTCCGCGACGCTTTCGCATACCCTTCCGCCATAAAGGAAGCACCCCCTTCATGGCGGGCGGAGATGAACTCGATGGATGGCTCATCATAGATGGCATCAAGCAGGGGCAAATAACTTTCTCCCGGCACACCAAACACATAACGGATTTGTTCCTGTTTGAAACATTCGACGATGGCTTGAGCCACCGTGATGTGACGCATCGTTCTCTTCATCGCGCCGATTCCTCCCAATCCACTTGCTTCCATCGTTCAACGGCTTGCTGCAGACGCTCCATCGGCGCTGACAGCGATACGCGGACATATCCTTCCCCTGCGGATCCAAACGCTGTTCCCGGTGTTACGATGACTCCCGCTTCTTCCAGCAATTTGGCGGCAAATCGTTCGGACGAGTATCCGTCATAGACCGGGATCCACAAGAAAAAGGTCGCTTTCGGCCGCTGCACGTCGATGCCCAGTTCTCGAAGTCTCTCGACCATCATATTCATGCGTTGTTCATAAATGCGGCTATTTTCTCGAATAAACGTCCGTCCGTTCGTCAAAGCGGCCACCGCCGCCTTCTGGATCGGAATAAACTGGCACGTATCCGTGTTGCTCTTGATCACCGAAAGCGCTCGAATCATGTCCCGGTTTCCGACTACGTATCCGATGCGGCAGCCGGCCATGTTATAGCTTTTGGACAACGATCCAAATTCCACCGCCACTTCCTTTGCCCCGTCCACCTGCAAAATGCTCGGCGCTTGAAAACCGGCAAACGTCACGAACGAGTAGGCCGCATCATGAGCAATGAACATCTGGTGCTGACGGGCAAGTGAAACGGCTTCGGCAAATACATCCAAATCGACAGCGGCGGCCGTCGGATTGCTCGGATAATTGAGAAACATGATTTTCGCTTGGTCATAAACGGACGAGGGAAGCGCATCAAACCGAGGAATATAACCATGTTGCGCATCGAGCGGCAGCGATAGGCTCTGGCCGCGGGCAAAATGGACGGCCGTCCGGTAGACAGGATAGCCCGGATCAGGCACTAAGGCGAGCTCGCCGGGATTGAGAACGGCTTGCAGCAAATGGACGATTCCTTCTTTCGAGCCGATTAACGCCAACACCTCGGTCTCCGGATCGAGCTTGACGCCATATTCCCGTTCATAAAAACGCGCGACCGCTTCCCGATACTCCCTGCAGCCGCCATACGGCGAATACGTATAGTGTTCTGGCGCATCGAGCGCTTCTTTCAACGCTTCGATGACAAAGGAAGGGGGCGGCAAATCGGGGGCGCCGATCCCTAAATCAATGACATCGACCCCGAGCTTTAGCAGTTCTTCTTTTTTCTTCTGAAATCGGGAGAACAAATATGGCGGCATCGTCTGCACAATATCGGAAAATGTGTTCAATCCCATCCCTCCTCATGGCCCTTCGTTTCAGTTTATGCGCACGCCCATCACCCTCATGCCCGTCTCACGTTCAAGAAGCAGCCTATCATACCAATGGCTTTCTCACATCAAGACATCATCAAAATCTTTTTTCTCGAAAAGCGGTCGATGCAGGAGAAGTGGTTATTTTTTCACTAAGCTGCTAGAAAAACGCGATCAACCTTCTGAAACCCGGCCCTTTCGCCATAAAAAGAAGCGGCCGGCATCATCCACGGTTCGATGACGCAACTGGCCGCTGTCTATGGAAGCGAAGCGCCGGCGAAGGCGCCGCGATAGACTGCGCAGTTTTCCCCGCATGATCATTCTATGACTAGAAATTTGCACCTTATGCCATTATCATAATCAATCCGAAACGATTTGTAAATATATTTTTTAAAAATTATATATTTTTAAAATAATAAGGAACCGCACCAATTTGCAGAACAAACAAGAGGGGCGATGAACGTTCGCCCCCCTCCGCTGCTTCGATCAGCACCGAGCGTTTTCCAGCTCATGCTTTTTCCGTTGATCGAACTTCCATATCCTCTCCACCATGCCGAGCATCGCAGCCCGCTTCTTGTCATTGATACAGCGACGACCCTTGCCGAATAAATTGTTGCGCTTTTTCTTTCATCCCCTCCTCTTTGATTTTCCGTTGCAGTTCATGTGAAATGTTCATGGAACAAAATTTCGGCCCGCACATCGAACAAAAATGGGCCGTTTTCGCCGCCTCAGCCGGCAATGTTTCATCATGATACTCGCGGGCCCGTTCCGGATCGAGGGATAAATTGAACTGATCGTTCCAACGAAATTCAAAGCGCGCTTTCGAGAGCGCGTCGTCACGCTGCTGAGCGGCTGGATGCCCTTTTGCCAGATCAGCCGCATGGGCGGCGATTTTATAGGCCACGACCCCGGCGCGTACGTCCTCTTTATTCGGCAACCCTAAATGTTCTTTGGGCGTTACGTAACAAAGCATCGCCGTTCCATAAGCGCCAATGATGGCGGCGCCAATCGCTGACGTAATATGGTCATACCCGGGCGCGATGTCGGTGACAAGCGGCCCTAACGTATAAAACGGCGCTCCATGACAAATTTCCTGTTCCCGCTCGACATTTTCGCGAATTTTATGCATCGGAATGTGCCCCGGCCCTTCGATCATCACCTGCACATCATGCTTCCAGGCGATTTTCGTCAGCTCGCCGAGCGTCTTGAGTTCCGCAAACTGCGCCTCATCGTTCGCATCGGCGATGGAGCCGGGGCGCAAGCCGTCGCCAAGGGAGATCGCGACATCGTATTGTTTCAAAATCTCGCAGATTTCTTCAAAATGCGTATACAAAAAGTTTTCTTCATGGTGGGCCAAACACCATTGGGCGATGATCGAGCCGCCGCGCGAGACAATTCCGGTCGTCCGGTTGGCGGTGAGCGGAATGTAATGAAGCCGCACACCGGCGTGGATCGTCATGTAGTCGACTCCTTGTTCAGCCTGCTCGATGAGCGTCTCGCGGTACACGTCCCATGTCAGCTTCTCCGGCACCCCTCCTACCTTTTCGAGCGCCTGATAAATCGGCACCGTTCCCACGGGGACCGGCGAATTGCGGATGATGTACTCGCGCGTTTCATGAATGTGTTTGCCGGTCGATAAATCCATGACCGTATCGGCGCCCCAACGCACCGCCCAAAGCAATTTTTCCACTTCGTCTTCAATCGATGAAGAAACAGCCGAGTTGCCGATATTGGCATTAATTTTCACATGGAAACGACGGCCGATGATCATCGGTTCGCTCTCTGGATGGTTAATATTGGCCGGAATAATGGCCCGACCAGCGGCGACTTCTTGGCGGACAATTTCTGGATCGATTTGTTCACGAATCGCGACAAACTCCATTTCTGGCGTAATGATCCCCCGTTTGGCGTAATGCATTTGTGTCACTGTTTTTCCGGGCTTTGCCCTCAATGGACGGCGCACAAACGGAAGCGAACGTTGGATCGCAACAGAAGACCGCTCCATTTCCTCCACATCGCCGCGCTCGACAATCCAGCGGCGACGAAGAGGAGGCAAGCCTTTCTCCACGTCCGGTTCAAAATCGGGATCCGTATACGGGCCCGTCGTATCGTAGACACGCACCGGTTTGTTTTCCACCATTCCTTGCGGCGTTTTCGTTGGCGATAAAGCAATTTCTCTCATCGGCACGCGCACATCCGGGCGCGACCCTTCGATGTACACTTTGCGGCTTTCCGGAAACGACATAAACGAGCGGATGTTTTCCATGCGTGGCTTCCCCTTTCAACATAAAATGATGAAAGATCAGATCTGAAGCCACACCGTCTGAAGCGGGGCAAACACGAGAATAGGCGATGGCGGCCGATTCAAAATAAAAACAGGTTCCGACACCGGAACCTGATCGAAGGCAAAAGGCCAAATGAACAAGACACGTCCATCTGTTCCCGCTGCCTGCTTCCCTACGCTGGCATGACCCAGATCAGGTTCAAAGGGTCAAAGAACTTCATCGCGTTCTTTTCTCAGCCCGGCTCCCGGACTCCCCTAGCAGATAAGCGTATCACAATGATGACTGACTTTTTTTATTTTATCAGGCAATTGGCAAAGATGCAAACCATTTTATTCCAAACGTTGACTCCCACACGTCGTTTGAAAGCCCCTCTTTCTCGAAGAAAGCGTCCTTTTCCTCACTCACACAGAAAATTTCTTCAGCATTGCCCGCATCTCGTCCGCCATCTGACCGAGCGATGTCGACGAAGAGGCGATTTCCTCGACGGAAGCCATTTGTTCCTGGGTCGCTGCCGATACGTTGGCCGCACCAGACGCTGACTGTTCGACAATATTGGTCATCTGTTGGAGTGCGTCGTTCACTTGACGAGCATGCTCCGTCATTTGCTCGATGGCGGACGATACTTGTCCAATTTGTTTGCTCACTTGGCCGACCTCCTCGCGGATATGGGCAAATGATTGGCCGCATGCCGCCGCCACGTTCAATCCTTTCGCCACTTCGGCGATCACCTGTTCGGCAGACGCAACTGCCCGCTTCGTTTCTTCTTGAATGTAACCGATCAGCTCGGAAATTTGTTGCGCTGAGCGCGCTGATTGTTCTGCGAGCTTCCTCACTTCATCCGCGACAACCGCAAACCCTTTCCCTTGCTCGCCGGCGCGCGCCGCTTCGATCGCGGCATTGAGCGCCAACAAATTCGTCTGCGACGCAATGCCGGTGATCGCTTCCGTAATCTGTCCAATCTCGTTGGAGCGCTCCCCAAGCCCTTTCACCACCTGGCCGAGCGTTTGCACATGATCGTAAATGAACTGCATTTGCTCGGACATTTGTCCGATTGACTGCTTGCCGTCCTCTGCTTTCGCCGATGTTTTCTCAGCCCGGTGCGCCACTTCTTTCGTATGGAAAGCGACGTCGCTCAATGTTTGGGAAATATCATGCACGGACGCGGCGGTGGTGCGGACAGCATCGGCCTGCTCCTCCGCACTTGCCGCAAGCGTTTCCATCGTTGTCGCAATTTGCTCTGTCGCTTTCGTCGTCTGTTCGGCAACGGCGGCAAGCTGCTGAGAATATTGCGCTACTTCTTCGGCATGATGTTGGATTTGCCCCATCACACTTTGCCAAGCGTTTGCCATATCGTTTAACGACGCCGCAATCGGCCGCAGCTGCTGCACGCGATCAAGCGGTACACGCACCGTCAAATCTCCGCCTGTCATCTTGCCTAAATGTTCGTTAATAACGGCAATCGGGGCAACAAACCGTCGATAGTTGAGCGTTGCCGAAACGAAGCCGAGCATCGCGCCAAACAGCACTGTAGCAACAAGCGTCCACCAAAATGCCGCCCCGCGAATGCCGTTGACCAGGCATGTGGCCATGCCGATCGCCGCTGTGCCAGGAATGACAACGAACATTGTGCGAATGATATAAGCGCTTAACGACAATCCATTCTCCTCCTTTTTTCTATCATCAAAAAACTTTATACTACTACTATAGCATTGACATATTCGTCAACGTGCATTGGTTTTCCTTCTTTAGCGCCCAACCGGACATCCTTTATATGACAGGAGTTCATCATAAGTATCAGAAAACGTTATTATACCAAGGTTTTAGCCCCTCTTCGAATCTTCATTTATTGAGTGAAAAGCAAAAAACGTTATATTTATTCAGTGTTCTCAGCAGTTTGGACACGTTTTTACCACAGATTCATGTAAAAATTCTATTGCCAGTAAAAAGGGATTGTATTAAAATAGTAATTGTGTTATAAATATTCATTTACTAGATCAATAAAATGGAGGATCATCCATGAATAAAAAGAAGATGATTGGCGGGGCACTTGCCTTCAGTTTATTGGCATTCTCCCCTTGGACGGCCGCGCAAGCTGAGCCGATCAAATGGACGAACGTCAATGCGTTTGAAGAACAAAACGGGAGCTTATTCAACCAAGAAAACTATGACTTTGTCAAGTTTTCGCAAATCGGCGCCAAACTGAAAGAAATCGAGAAACAGTCGAACCGCGTCAAAGTGGAAGTAAGAGGAACATCAGCGAACGGCTACCCGCTTTATGTCGTCACAATTGCCGATCCGTCGACGCGCGGCAAATTCGGCAAAATTCAGGCGCTCCGGAAGCAAATGTTCAAAAACCCGGGCAAAGCGCAAGAATGGGTGGCGAACAACGAAGACTTCAAAGTGCCGATTATGATCAACGGTTCGATCCATGGAACCGAATTTGTCGGCACGGACGCCATTCTTCAACTGATTGAACGGTTCGCCACACAAAACGATCACGTGACGAAACAAATTTTAGCGAACACCGTCCTCATTTTTAACGTCGTGCAAAACCCGGACGGGCGCGTGCAGGCGACACGGTTTAACGGTGCGGGAATCGACTTGAACCGCGACTTCATCACCCAATCGCAACCCGAAACGCGGGAAACGGTAGAATTAATTAAAGAATGGAATCCGATGGTGTTTCTTGATACGCACGGATATGTCAAAAACTATGCGCCCAACAAACAAGGATTGATTGAACCGTGCACACCCCCGCACAATCCAAACTATGAATACGATTTATACATCAAATGGGCGCTCGAGCAAGCGAAAGCGATGGAAGCGGAAATTCTAGCCGACAAAGCATCTTATCAAGGTGAACTGTACAAATCGATGGAAGGCGTCTATATCCCGTACCGGGACGATACAGCCGGCTGGGATGACTATCCGCCGATTTTCACGCCAATGTACGCCATGTACCACGGCGCGTACGGCCATACGCTCGAAGCACCGACCAACGACTGGGACGGCGTGCGCTGGCAATATAACGCCATTATGGGCGCGTTGAAATTCGCCGTTGAACATAAACAAGAAATGATCGCCGACCAGATTGAAATGTTTAAACGCGGGATTACGTTCAACCATCCGCATCATCCAGAAGGCTTTTTCCCGAACGCCTATCTTTTGCCGGTCAATGAAACAGATCCAACCGTCACACTAAAAGCGGTCGAGCATCTGCTCCGCAATGACATTGAAGTGAAACAAGCAGCGCAGCCGTTTACCATAGGCGGGACAACGTACCCGAAAGGAACGTACATCGTTCCAATGGATCAGGCGAAAGCCGGCTTAGCCAACACGATGCTTTGGGACGGCGAAGACATTACGGACGATACGCCGGCGATGTATGACATCTCAGCATGGAGCTTGCCGGAATTATGGGGATTTGCGGCTATCCCTGTTAACGAGGAAGTGAACGTTCCGACGACAAACGTAGGAAACGTCCAAGTGCAAGGGTCATTAACCGGGAAAGGCCCATACCTCATTCCGAACAGCTCGGTCAGCGCCGTCCGTCTCGTGAATACGCTGTTGCAACAAGGCATTGCCGTCAAACGCGATGAGCGCGGAAACTTCTATGTGGAAGCGCCGGCCAACCGCATTTCAGCAGCTGTGAAAGAATCGGGGCTGCATATTTCCACCGCCGCTGTTCCGGCTGATGCCGAACCGATTGCAAGCGTCCGTGTCGCCTTGTTGAAAGACGGGGGGATGAATAAGCAGCAATCACATTCCGGTACGAAGCTGGCGTTGCAGCGTCTAGGCTTCCAAGTGGCCGAATTGACGCCTGTCGAAGTGGCGACGAACGGGCTTAATGGATTTGACGTCTTTATTTACAGCGGCACGGAAAATTTGATTTCTCTCAAATTGAGTGCTGCTAATAAAGAGTTTGGCTTGCAAAATGAAGAGCAGTACAATGCCTTTAAGGCAAACGTCACCGCGTTTGTCCAAAATGGCGGCAAATACATCGCTGTTGGCGCTGGGGCATCAAGAGCAACCAAAACACTCGGTCTCACCGACGATACAATTAACGTTGGGGGCTCGAACAGCAACGGCATCGTCCGTGTCGACTACAGCGGCACAGGGACGACAGCCGGCTACGGACAGAACGACATCGGCTTTGTGTATCGTCCGGTATGGTATACGAATACGGACAATGATATCGTCGAAGCGACATTTATAAACGATCCGGGCTTCTTCGTCGCCGGGCATTGGAAAAACCGCGATGCCGCCCAAGGGGCTGCTGTCATTGTCCGCGAACGAAACGCCGACGTCACGTTGATCGGGCTCGAAGCTGGATTCCGGGACCATACCGACTACCTATTCCGCCTGATGGCGAACGCCATTTGGGGAAACTAATGAATCAAAAGCGGGGGCTCCGACAATGGAGTTCCCGTTTTTGATTTGTCGCCCCGCTTTAGAGAGTTAGAGAAAAACCGCATTTTCTTTAAAATGGTTGATTCATGAACGCGTGGAAAGGCTGTTGATTCATTAGCGAAAGTCCCACACCGGAACATTTTTTTCTTAAATTACCAGTCTCTTAGGCGGAACCTCTATATTCTCCCTCCCATCAATCGAACTAGTCAGTTTTTCTTACTCTCCTCCCTATCTCTTAGACGGAAAGACTATTTTTTAATTCCTTATTGAAAATGATAATCATTTATATTATGATATTTAACGAAATTGATAATCGTTATCAAATGGAGGGATCCGATTGAATTCGTCCATCCTCTTTCTCACTGAGGAAGAAGAAACATATCGATATTTGCAAACGGTCGATCCATCGTTGGCTCGTTCGTTTTTGGCCGTCTTGCCGAACAGCCGTCAACGCATAGCCAACCGACTGCTGCAGGCGCTTATTCGCGAACAGCTCATCAGCCCAGATCGCGTTGTTTGGGAACAAACCGGCCACAAATTGGAGCTTTCCATCCTACTCTCTATGAAGAAACAAATCACAGCGGCGGTAATGGAACGGTTTTCCTTAGGGCAGTTTACCGTTGCGCGCCTTTGGCTGCTTGATCAGAAGGAGCGAAAGTCTCTCTCCTCTCCCTTGGAGCTGCTCGAGCTGCTTCAACGCGAAGGGCTCATCAGTTGTGCACCAAATTGGGACGAGTTTTGCGCCGAAATCGCCAACAGCGTGATCAACGACGCGCTTGCCCAAGCCGCGGCCGAGCGGCGCCGCTGTCGATGGCGCGATACATATGGAGCAACGTACTCGTCTTCGCTCGAGTGGGTGCGTGCCCAGCCGCGGCCGTTCAGCCCTCTCACCTTTTACGAACAAACGGTCATTGACGGGCATACACTGCACCCGTGCGCCAAAACGCGGCTCGGCTTCAGCGTCCAAGACATGATCGACTATTCGCCGGAATGGGAAGCGAAAGTCACTCTCCCCTTGCTGGCGGTGCGTCGCAGCCATTGCCGTTTCGTTTCCTTTTCCTACGGACGGATGGCAGATTGGGTTTACGAACAAGATAAAACGTTGCAGTCCGTTGTGCAAAACGCATTGCGGGCATACGGCCTGTCTGAATGCGAATACGACGTCATCCCTGTCCATCCATGGCAATGGAAACACGTCATCCAACAGCGTTTTCAAAACGAACTGGCCGCACAAACAATCGTTCCGATCGATGGCGGCGTACTGCCTGCTTATCCGCTCGTTTCCGTGCGGACGTTCATGATCCCCGGCGCTTCCGGTGATCATTTGAAAACTCCGATCAACGTGCAAATGACGAGCGCCATCCGCACTGTGTCTCCGGCGGCAGCGGCCAATGGGCCGCGATTATCGGCATGGCTGGTCGATGTGCTCACAAAAGAACGGCTCGCTCCCCGCTTTCAGATCGTCAGTGAAAAGGCAGGCATCTGCTTCTTGCCTCACGGCCGAACGGACGAGGAGGCAGCGGCCCTGGGCAAACAGCTCTCGGCCATCGTCCGAACCAATCCGGAGCGCGATTTGGCGGAAGGGGATATCATGATGCCAGCCGTGACGCTCCTTGCCCCTTCCTTCCTGAGCGGCAAACCGGTGGCAGCTGAGCTCGTTGAGGAATATGCAGCCAATCAGGGGGCAAGCTCCGTGCGCGAGGCGGCTGTATGGTTTTTCCGGCAGTATGCGGAAATGCTCGTTCCGCCGTTGCTCTTGCTTTTATGCAAGTACGGAATCAGCTTGGAAGCTCACTTGCAAAATAGCCTTCCTGTCTTTCGCTCCGGCGCGCCCCAGTCAATGCACGTTCGCGACTTGGGAGGAATCCGCCTTCATTGCGGCCGCTTCGGTCGCCATCGCTATCCGCTTGACGAGCTCGCGCCTTCAAGCATCGTGACAGCAGATCTTAACGAATTGCGGCATACGTTCACCCATGCCGTCATTCACAACCATCTTGGCGAGCTGATCGCCTGCCTCTCCCGCACGTTCTCTATCGACGAGACACTCCTTTGGCAGGCCACAGCGGATGTAATGGAGAATGTATTTGCCGCGTTGACCCGTGACAGTGAAACAGAAGAACAGGCAAGGCAAGATCGGGACGCGCTCTTTTCCCCGGTGCTGCCGATGAAAGCACTTGTCGCTATGCGCTTAACCAATGATCTTCGCAACCGATTCATTGAAACAGCTAATCCGCTGGCCAAATGGAAAAGGGAGGAATGGGAACGATGAACACGCGTTTATCCCTCCGGACAGCTGATATCATCCTTTATCCATACGAACAAGAATGCGTCGAGTTCATCCAAAAACGATTTCCTGAACGTCTCTCCGCTTATGTCCGCCATGTCATGCGGGCACGGACGACGATCTTGCAACGAACCGCAGCTGCGTTGCTGCGGGAGGACGTATTCGGTCTATACTCCCGTTCCTACAATTTGCAAGTGATCGGCTCAGTGTATATCACGAACTGGCGCGGGCTGACGCCGGAATGGGAAGCGGTCGTCCGCCAGCTGCCGGCCGCCAACTTGCAGGAAGGGATCATGTATAAATTGTTCCCCGTTGCCCCCGGCCAATGTTTGCTGATCCCGATCCGCGGCGAATCAGCCTTCCGCCAATGCGACATCGGCGAGGAGGTCGTTTGGATCGGCGAAGGCATCCAAACGGTGCGGGACGCCCTTTCCTTCCTTTCGTTGCTAACGCCGCTCATCAAGGCGGCCGGCGAGGAACAAGCATGGGCGCAGCTGGCGAAAGAATTGGAAAACGGAACCTCCAACTTGGCGTTGGCTTATTGGCATTTTGAAAAGGAATGCCAAACGATGCGGAAGGAAGCGGACAACTTGTTCACCTATATCGAACAACGACAAAGCAATCCATCGTTTTGCCCGGCGCTGTTTTTCGAGCAGCTTTGCATTGAAGGGCATCATCTTCATCCAGGCGCCAAAACGAAACTGCCGATGTCCCCTAAAGACGTATTTGCTTACTCGGCTGAGTTTGGCGGTCAACCGCAGCTGCGGATCGTCGCCGTCCGACGCAATTTGTGCGATTTCCACTTTGACGGATACGAGGATCCGAACACATTCCTGCTCGACCATTTTCCGTCGCTGCGCGGCCCGGTTGAAGAATGCTTCCAGCAAACCAAAAAGAAGCTAGAAGACTATGTGCTCGTGCCTGTCCATCCTTGGCAATACGAACATGTCATTCCTAACGTCTATCGTGCGGAATTGCGCGACGGCCTCCTTTGGCTGATCGAAGGAGCGGTGATCCCAACGCAGGCGACCGCCTCGTTCCGAACCGTTTTGGCGAAAGAAGCACCGCTGTATATAAAGACTGCCGTCCATAGTCAAATGACCTCGACGGTCAGGTCCATTTCCCCCCAGTCAGCCAACAACGGCGCAACATACAGCCGGCTGCTTCGCGCCATTTTGGAAAGAGAGAGGGACTTGTCCGCTATCTTTCTTCCTGTTTGTGAAATCGGCGGCTGCTCGTTTCGCTCTGAAGATCCAAATAAAGCACGGAACTTATCGGTCATTTATCGGGAAGGGCTGGATCGCTTTGTCGATGAAGGGGAAATCGCCATTGCCGGCACCGCTTTATACGCCTCGTCACCATTCAGCGGCCGGCCGATTATCAACGATATTATTGAAGCATATGCCAAGGGAATCGGCCGTCCATCATCTCAAGAAACGGCGCTTTCCTTTCTTCGCGAATACGTCGGCATCGCCGTCCGTGGCTTTCTAACGTTGCTCGTCAAGTACGGTATTGGCCTGGAAGGACACTTGCAAAATACCGTTCCCGTTTTCCGGCAAGGGAAACCGATGAAATTGCTGTTCCGCGACTGGGGAGGCATCCGTTTGTACCGGCCGCGCCTTGAGCGCCAAGGATTCAATATCGATGTCCGTCCCGATTCAATCACGATTACGGATGATTTGCGAGAAGCACAAAACAAAGTGTTTTATACAGTCTTTCAAAATCAGCTTGGCGAAATCATCCGTCATATCAGCCGCCAGTGGGGCATTGCCGAGGAACAATGCTGGATATGCGTCCGCCGCCAATGTGATGAGGTGTTTGCCAAATTGGCCAAAGACCCAAACCTAAAACGAGCAGTAGACGAAGACCGCCAAGCCTTATACCGGCCGCACATCGAGCATAAGGCGCTGGCAAAAATGCGGCTGCAGCCAGAAGCGAAAACGTATTGTTTCGTTTCCGTTCCCAATCCGTTAGCAACGAGTCGATAAGGGGGAGTTGACATGCTTCTTACATCGAAAAAACCATCCCCCTCTTTTGCGCTATTTTGGCGCCCGTTCCGGATTTATTGGAGCGGAACATTGCCGGCGCGCATCGGGGAGTGGGCTGATTTCGTCATCCTAAACTGGGCTGTGTTGCAGCTTTCCCGCTCGTCGCTCGATCTAGGCGTTCTCAACGTCTGCCGGCTGTTGCCGATCTTTCTATTCAGTTGGCTCGGCGGCGTGCTCGCCGACCGCCTGTCCCGGCGCCAAGTGCTTGCTGCCTCCTTGCTGGGCATGGCAGGTTTTACTTTGGTGATTGCTTGGTTGCTGCGCGAGCCGTCTTCACTCATTTGGCTGTTTGCCGCTGTCTTTGTCCGTTCGATCTTTATGGCCATGGAAACGACAGCGCGCAACGCCTATATCGCAGACCTTGTTCCAATCGAGGCGCTCTCCAGCGCCATTTCGTTGCATACCGCCGCTCTTCACATCGGGAAAATCATCGGCCCGGCAGCGGCCGGATGGGGGCTCTCTTCACTCGGCGGCGTTTCACTGCTTATCGTCTACAGCACGATGCTCGTTATCGCAGCTTTTGCTGTATTGTCATTAGAAGAGAGCCGCCCCCGCCGTCCAGCTGCGCGTCCGACAGACGGCAGCAAAGGGGAGGCGATCCGTTACATCAAGCGCACCCCGCTCGTTCGGGGGCTGCTTCTTCTTTCAATCATCCCGATGACGTTTGGCTTTGCCTATTCGGCGGTCACCCCTCTTCTTGTTGACGCGTTGGCCAACGGCGATGCCGGGGATTTCGCCGTGTTGCTCTCCGTCTCATCCGCCGGGGCATTGCTCGGCACGATCTGGCTTTCCTTCCGGCCGGTCGAGGCGATCGGCAAATGGCTCATCGTCTCTTTGCTCGCTTTTTCTCTATCGTTGCTTCTATGGATCGTCTTATTTGAACATTGGCTGCTTTGCTTAGCCGCCATGGCACTGGCCGGGTTGACCGGGCAGCTATACCGGACGTTATGCCGCCTGGCCATCCAGCTGGTCGTTCCGGATCGGTTGCGCGGACGGGTCATGAGCATCGCTTTAATGGACCGCGGCTTCATCCCGCTAGGCACCCTTTTGCTTACGACTCTTGCCGAGTATGTTGGAGCGAAAATCGCTGGCTATGCGATGGGATGGCTCTGCCTTCTTTGCGCCCTTGCCTTTTGGCGGCGAAAAGAACTATGGAACATCTCTACAGGAGGACGAATATGGAACGATTGAACACCGTCATTCAAGCCATTATAGAACGCAAGGCAAAACAGCAGGGCCCACTTTGCGCCTATGTATATGACTTAGACAACCTCCGCGTCCATACAGCAAGCTTGTCCGCCTCGCTTCCTCCTTCCGTCCGGCTCTTTTACGCCGTGAAAGCGAACGCGGATGAGCGCATCTTGAAAACAGTCGCGCCGTATGTCACCGGTTTTGAAGTCGCCTCAGGCGGCGAGCTGCAAAAAGTCCGCCGCCTGTTTGCCGATTCTCCAGTCATTTTCGGCGGTCCGGGAAAAACAGATGAGGAGCTGGCCGCGGCGATTGAGGAACGTGTTGCTCTCATTCATGTCGAAAGCGTATGGGAATTGCAGCGGCTGAATTGGATCGCCGCCAGGAGGCAAACAACCGTGCGTGTACTCCTGCGGGTCAATTTGCGGCAAGCCGCCTCAGGCGCCACATTGCATATGGCGGGAAAACCGACCCAATTTGGCATCGACGAACAACATATCGCCGAAGCGATCCATACGGCATTGACTCTTCCGTCTATTGATCTGCAAGGATTCCATTTTCATTCGATGTCCAATCATACCGACGAGCAGGCCCATCTTTCTTTTATCGAAACGTGCCTGTCATTTGTCGCGCAAGCGGAAACGACGTACGGGCGGCGGTTTTCGGTCGTTAACGTCGGAGGCGGAGTCGGCGTGCATTACAACGAACCGGACCGACAATTTCGTTGGAATTGGTTTTCCAAAGAGCTGAACCTGTTGCTGCGCCGTCAAGCCCCCCCTCATTGGACAGTCATTTTCGAGCTCGGCCGCTTTATTGCCGCCCATAATGGGTATTACGCCGCGGAGGTGCTCGACCTGAAAACCAATTACGGAACGCATTTTGCGATTCTCCGGGGCGGCACTCACCATCTCCGGCTACCGGCGGCCTGGAAAATGAATCATCCGTTTCTCGTTATTCCGATCGACAAATGGCCTTACCCGTTCGACCGCCCATCTTTATTCAACGAACGGGTGACATTAGCCGGCGAGTTGTGCACGCCAAACGACATATTGGCTCGGGATGTGCCTTGCGACCGCCTGTGCGTTGGCGACATCGTGCTGTTCCGCTGTGCCGGCGCCTACGGCTGGGACATTTCTCATCATGACTTTCTAAGCCACCCGCACCCGGAATTTATTTACCTTGAGCCATCGACATAAAAAAGCGGGCCTCCATTTGGAAGCCCGCTCGTTTCCTTGTTTACGCCGTCGGTTTTTCCGTTGTCACATACGTCCCGGCAATAAAATCGTGAATCGACCGTTTGTCTTCTCTCGCCGCGACCATAATCGCACTAATCACGAGACCAATGCCAAACGTGATAAAGTATACGAGTCCGCCAACGAACGAGCGCAAAAACATTGTGCCGATGCCGACTTTGCCGCCGTTCACTTTCGCAATCCGGATGCCAAGCATCCGCTTGCCGACCGTATATCCGTACCAAACAGCCGGAACGATTAACGCGTAAAGGATGTTCGCCAATGACGTAAACCAGTTCGTTTCCCAACTGCCCGTGATGAAATAGCCGATGATCGAAATCGGAATGCCAACGACAATCGCATCCAATATATTAGCCAACAACCGCTTCCAAAACCCCGCCGGGTTCGTCACCGCCATACGGTTTTCCCTCCTCCTGCCTTTTCTATCATTGTATTCGCTCCTGACAGCGAATTGCCTTTATTTTAGCCTAATTTCAAAAAGAAATCTACATCCGTCCAAGGCGGCCCTCCCTTGAATTTTCCCCGCCTGTTTGGGGTGGGAGCGTTGGAGGGCTCAAGAAGGACGGCGATTTGAGGGGAAACACCGCTCTTCAATAAGTTTCTTAAAAGACCTTACAACGCCACCGCTTCGTTTTGTACGGTTCTTATAGATCGAGCCAATCCGTTTTGATCATGCTGATGGCCGGCATGAACTTGTTAATCTTTTCGTGAAATGAAAAAAGGATGGCCCTGAGGCGGAACACATCCTTTGGAATATGACCTAAAAAAAGGAAGGCGGCCCATGCCTGAACTTGTAAAGCCGGCCGAGCGTCGGCTTTATCCAAGCTTCGCCACCACAGCCGAAAAATCGTCTGGAAGCGGCCCTTTTTGCGCAAAATGGCGGCGCAGATGGTCCAAAAGCACTTGCTCGTCCAATAAAATATGCGGCGCCAGCGCATCGCGGAACGCTTCAATCTTTTGCCGGACAGAGCCCGTTTCCCCTTCGATCGCCCCGTCGGAATACAACACAAGCGTCGCCCCCGGCTCGTAGCGCAACCGGCCGCTGTCGACAAAAAGGCGCGGAAGCAGCCCGATCGGCGCGCAGCCGCGGTCCAACTCCGCCACCGTTCCGTCCGGTTGGAACAAAAACCCCGGCGGATGGCCGGCTGATGCATATTCAATCATCCGTTCCTTGACATCCACCAGAACATATACGGCGGTGAAATAATACGTCATCCGCCCGTTTTCATGGTACAACTGGCGCATATGGCGGTTCAACTCGCGAAACACTTCCGTCGGAACGATCCCTTTGCGGATGACGCCGTTTAAGAGCGAGCGGACCGACATGCAAATGAGTGAAGCCGCTGCCCCATGACCCATCACATCCATTAAAAAAATGCCGTACCGCTGTTTGTCAATCGGATACCAGGCGTACATATCGCCACCCAGCTCCCGCGATGGGATGTACGTTCCGGCAATCTGGATTCCTTTGGCCGACAACGGCTTGCTCAACACGCGCTTTTGCACCTCGCGGGCCAGCCGCAAGTCATCTTTCATCGCTGCGATGTATGGGTTCTCATAAATTGGACCGGCAAATAAAAACAAGTAAAACGCGATTCCTCCATCATGGCCAGGCACAGCCCGCACCGTCGTCTGCCTGACATAGACCGAACCGTTTTTCCGCCGCCAGCGCACCCACCCCCTCCATTCTCCACTTTCCCCAGTTCCCGCTTGAATCACCTCATAAAGCCAGGCCTCGTAATAACCCGCGTAAAGCGTATGCAGCGGCTGACCGACAATCTCTACACCATGGCCAGTGATTTTTGTGAACGCCGGATTGACAAACTGAACGACAAACTGGCCATCGGTTACGAGCATCGCCTGTTCCATCGCTTTGTACACTTGTTCAGCGAGCTGCCGTTCATTCTCGTTTCGCTTTGCTTCTGTCAGATCAGCGACAACTCCGCTGACGAGCCTCACTTCCCCGAATTGGCCAAGCACAGGAAACGTCCGTTCAAGCACCCAGCGGACGGAGCCATCCCGCTGATTGATGATGCGATACGTTTGGGCACCCGCATCCGCCCCCGAAAGAAGCGACCATTTTCTTTCCGCCTTGGCGCGGTCATCCGGGTAGGACACTTTTGCCCATATGTCTTGATCGCGGTAAAAGTCGTCCGGAGGCAGGCCGTACAGCTGCTCGCATGATGACGAAATGAACAAGAGCCGCCTTTGTTCCGGCGCTGCGAGCCAATACACATAATCGCCCGGCCCAACGAATACATTCATTTTTTCCAAGCCGAGAAGCAACTCTCGCCACGCGAGGTGGTCATAACGTTGAACATGTTCCCAAAACCCATCCACCATAGAACGTCATTCTCCACTGAAATAATCCATGGCTTCCTTCTCTGTGGCAAATAGTTTGATAAACGAAGAAAATTTGACGATATGGAAAATTTCTGCAAGCGACCCTTCCACTCCGGCAATGACCAACTCTTTTTGTCGGGCTCTCGCCGCCATGACGCTGTCAGCGATGACCCCGAGTCCGGCGCTGTTAATGTATTTGACCCCCTCCATGTTGACGATCAATTGATCCGCCTGTTTGTCCAGCAACTTTTCCAGCGCTTGACGGAACGATTCGACATTGTTTAAGGTAATATCTTCTGCCCATGTCAGCGTGCAAATTGCCCCTTGTTTTGTCTCCATCTTGTTTCCTCCAATAGTCACTCTTTTTTTTTGCATTTGCACATGCAAAACAAGACGTTGTTTCCCGCTTGCTTCACGTATACATCGTCGACGATATGGGTGATCAGCTGCAGCCCCCTGCCGCGCGGCCCAGTGTTGACGACATCAGTTTGGGCTACGGAGAAGCATCCTCCTCGCTGTTTGACAATGATCATAAACTGTCTCGCATCAATTTTCCAAAATATCCTAAATGGCAGTTTTCTCGTTTTTTGACAATATTCATACGCATTCGTGCACGCTTCCTCTGTCGCGAGCCGAAGAAAAAGGCAATCGCGCGGCAAAAACCCCATTCTCTTCGCCAGTTCCTCGGTAATGTCCATCGCTTTTAAAATGTCCGCCGTTTTCACGATCGCCATCGTTCGGATCATGGCCTTGGGCTTCATCGGCATTCCCCTATCCTTGTTATGCTTATGCGCCGGCCAAAGCAACATGGCAGCTTTTCCACTATCCCACGTTCCAGCGCTGGGGAAAACGGATTCGAATGCTATTTTTCTCCTTTATTGTTCCATCTATCGAAAAATAGTTCTTATTTACTACAACTCATTATAATACAAAATGGGGTTCATTCCAATTTCCTACATCCAAAAAAAAAAA
>NZ_JAEIGB010000008.1:0-134458 GCF_022341265.1 Geobacillus sp. YHL | reverse complement strand
CGGCTGACGCGTCAAAGACGCGGCGGCATCCGGCTGACGCGTCAAAGACGCGGCGGCACTCGGCTGACGCGTCAAAGACGCGGCGGCACTCGGCTGACGCGTCAAAGACGCGGCGGCATCCGGCTGACGCGGCGGCAGTGGATCCGGATCAACGCCGGCCAACACTTCGATCTTTTTTTTCGCAAACAGACCGAAAAATCCGCCGGTCTGCACGACTTTCGAGTGCAAAATGACGGCGTCGCGGCCAAGTTCGGCGCGAACCATTTTCATCGCTTCGTTCATGGACGGGGCGACAAATTTTTTCACTTTCATTCGATTTCCACCATCCCCACGCTTTGAACTTCGACATCCGCTTCAAGCTCGTTGTACGACAGCACCGGAACAGTCGGAAAATGGCGCTCGGTCAGCTGGCGGACGTACATGCGCACCGCCGGGGAGCAGAGCAAAATCGGCGTCTGGCCGGCGAACGGATAGCGTTCAAGCGCCGCGGCGACCGCTTCCACAAACGCCTGCGCCCGCGCCGGCTCGAGCGCCAAATAGCGGCCATGCTCTGTTTGCTGCACGGCGTCGGCGATCGTTTTTTCCGCTCTGCCCGACAGCGTAATGACGCGCAGCGGCTCGCCCGGCACGGCGTACTGCGAGGTGATTTGCCGCGCCAACGCTTGGCGGACGTATTCCGTCAACAAATCGGTGTCGCTGGTCAGGCGGGCAAAATCGGCAAGCGCCTCAAAAATGAGCGGCAAGTTGCGGATCGACACTTTCTCTTTCAATAGCTTGGCGAGCACTTTTTGCACGTCGCCGACAGACAACGGATTCGGCGTCACATCGTCGACAAGCACCGGATACGATTCTTTTAAATGATCGATCAGCTGTTTTGTTTCCTGGCGCCCCAGCAGTTCGTGGGCATGGGCTTTCAGCACCTCCGTTAAGTGTGTCGAGACGACCGATGGCGGGTCGACGACCGTATAGCCAAGCATTTCCGCCCGGTCTTTTACGGTCTCGGAAATCCATTTCGCCGGCAGACCAAACGCCGGCTCGATGGTGTCAATGCCATCAATCGAATCGTCGTCAACCCCGGGGCTCATCGCCAAATAATGGTCAAGCAGCAACTCGCCGCGCGCCACTTCCTCGCCTTTGACTTTGATCCGGTATTCATTCGGCTGCAACTGGATGTTGTCGCGAATGCGCACAACCGGGATGACAATGCCAAGCTCGAGCGCGAGCTGCCGACGGATCATGACGATCCGGTCAAGCAAATCCCCGCCTTGATTGGCATCAGCGAGCGGAATGAGCGCATAGCCGAACTCAAATTCAATAGGATCGATATGCAACAGTTGGATGACGCTTTCCGGGCTTTTCAATTCGTCGGCGGCCGCCGCCTCCTCTTCCGGAGCGGCCAATGCCGCTTCTTCTTGCTTTTGCCGCTCGATAAATCGGTAGCCGCCAAGCGCCAGCAACCCGGCAATCGGCATCGTCAACAAGTCGTTGATCGGCGTAAACAAGCCGAGCAGGAAAATCGTTCCTGCCGTGACGTACAACATTTTCGGAAACGCGAACAGCTGGCGCATAATATCGCCGCTCAAGTTGCTGTCCGACGCCGCCCGGGTGACGATGATGCCGGTCGCCGTGGAAATCAACAGCGCCGGAATTTGGCTGACGATTCCGTCGCCGACCGTCAAAAGCGTGTAGCGCTTCGCCGCCTCCGCCATCTCCATCCCTTGCTCAACGACGCCGATCACCATGCCAAACAACATGTTGATGACGACGATAATGATGCCGGCGATGGCGTCGCCTTTCACGAACTTGCTCGCCCCGTCCATTGCTCCGTAAAAGTCGGCTTCTTGCGCCACTTTTTCCCGCCGCTTTCGGGCTTCTTGCTCCGAAATCATGCCGGCATTTAAATCGGCGTCAATGCTCATCTGTTTGCCGGGCATCGCATCGAGCGTAAAGCGGGCCGCCACTTCAGAGACGCGCTCCGCCCCTTTGGTGATGACAACAAACTGGATGATGACCAAAATCAAAAACACGACAAACCCAACGACGACATCGCCGCCAACGACGAACGTTCCGAACGTTTCAACGACGCCGCCCGCCTCCCCTTTGCTTAAAATCGAGCGGGTGGTTGACACATTCAGCCCGAGCCGAAACAGCGTCAGCACTAAAAGCAATGACGGAAAAATGGAAAACTCAAGCGGCTCTTTCGTGTTCATCGCCGTCAGCAATACAAGCAAGGCAAGGGAAATATTGATGATGATCAATACGCTCAACAGCCATGTCGGCAGCGGGATGACGAGCATGGCGACGATGAGCACGACAAGAAACAATACGGATAAATCTTTGATTTGCGCTTGCATTGTTTTCTCTCCTTGTTGCTACACGTTTCCTTTGAGCCGGTAGACGTACGCCAAAATTTCCGCCACTGCCTTAAAAAACGCCTCTGGAATCATATCGCCGACTTCCGTCTGGCGGTAGAGCGCCTGCGCAAGCGGGCGATTTTCGACAGTCACGACGCCATGGGTTTTCGCCACTTCCTTGATTTTCATCGCCATATAATCCGCCCCTTTCGCGACGACGACCGGCGCTTCCATCTTGCCGTCTTCATACTTGAGGGCAACGGCGTAATGCGTTGGGTTGGTAATGACGACATCCGCGTTCGGCACTTCCTGCATCATCCGCCTCATCGCCATCTCGCGCTGTTTTTGCTTGATGCGCGATTTGATGAGCGGATCGCCTTCCGTCTTTTTGTATTCATCTTTAATGTCCTGCTTGGACATGCGGATGCTTTTTTCAAATTCAAACCGCTGATACAAGTAATCAAACAGCGCTAAAAACAAGAGCGCCCCCGCGGCGTACAGCCCCATTTTCACCGTCAAGCCGCCGACGACAGTCAAAGCCTCACCCGGCGTCTTGGAAACGAGCGCCGCAAGCTCGCTTCGTTCGGCCAACAGCGCCGCGAACACGACCGCACCGATGATTCCAGCTTTTAACACGGATTTCAACAGCTCGACCAAGGCGCGCAACGAAAACAGCCGTTTCATTCCTTGCACGGGATTGAGGCGGTTCCAATCCATTTTTAACGGTTCAACGGTGAACAAGGCGCCGATTTGCAAAAAGTTGGCCAACCCAGCCGCCAGCACTGCGGCGGCGAACAGCGGCGCCAAAAGCAAGGATGCATGGGAAAGCCAGTCAAGAAACAGCCGGTGAAGCGAGTCAACCGTCAACGAAGCGGACGCATAATCGGACAAGGCGCGGGCGAACAACCGCAGCAGACCGTCCCGCTCGTACGCCCCGGCCAAGGACAAAGCAAGAAATGAAGCAAGCAGCACGGAAGCGGAGACGACATCACCGCTTTTGGCCACCTGTCCTTTTTCCCGCACTTCTTGCCGTTTGCGAGGCGTCGCCTTTTCCGTTTTTTCCCCAGCGAAAAATTGCAAATCGAGCCGCCACTCGCCCATCTTATCCGCCCCCCAACAGCCGCATCAACTCGCGCAACGAGGCAAACATGAAGTGAAATACGCCGCGCGCCGCGAGCAATATTCCCCCGACTGCCGCCAACAGGAGCAAAAACGCCGCCGCCGTTTTGGCGGAAAAGCCGACCGCGAAAATGTTCATTTGCGGCACCGCGCGGGCGATGATGCCAAGCGCCACGTCGACTAAAAAGAGCGATCCGACAAGCGGGGCGGCCATTTGCACAGCGGCGGCAAACATGGCAGCGAACACCCGCACGACGTACTCCACCGCCGGCCCATCGGCAATGTGCGGCAAGCGGTCAAGCGGCAGCCAATGATAGCTGTAAAACATGCCGTCAAGCAGCAAATGGTGCCCGTCAAGCATAAGCAAAAGCAAAAGCGCCAGCAAATGAAGATATTCGCCAAGCAGCGGGCTTTGCGCTCCAGTTTGCGGGTCGATGACGTTGGCGATGGCAAACCCGATTTGAAAATCGATCAAGCCGCCGGCGACTTGCACCGCCGCCATGAGGATCGCTGCCAGCAACCCAAGCGCCAGTCCGACGAGCGCTTCTTTTACGACAAGCAATACATACACGCCGTCAAGCGCCAACACCGGTTTGGGCATCGCCCAAAACAACAGCCAGCTGAACAAAAACGCCAATCCGGCTTTATACGAAGCCGGCACGGTCCGGTAGGAAAACAACGGCATCGCCGCGAAAAACGAAGCAGCGCGGACAAAGACGAGCAAAAACGCCGGAAAATAAGTCCATACTTGTTCCATCGCCGATCAGCCTATAAACGAAGCAAGATTGTTGAAAATATCGTGCGCGTACGACACCATTTTCGAGAGCATCCACGGCCCAAAGAACACAAGTCCAAGCAAGACGGCGACGATTTTCGGCACAAACGCGAGCGTCTGCTCTTGAATTTGCGTCGCCGCCTGAAAAATGCTGACGACAAGCCCGACGGCAAGGGACAACAACAAGAGCGGCCCGCAGACGACAAGCACGATATACACGCCTTGTTCAGCAAGGCGGATGATGAAATCGGCACTCATAAACGCCACCTATCTTTATTGAAAACTTTGCAACAATGATTTGACGACCAAATGCCAGCCATCAACAAGGACAAACAATAAAATTTTAAACGGCAGCGAAATCATCACAGGCGGCAGCATCATCATCCCCATCGACATTAAGACGCTGGCGACGATCATGTCGATGACTAAAAACGGAATAAAAATCATAAAGCCCATTTGAAACGCCGTTTTCAACTCACTGATGGCAAACGCCGGCACGAGCGCGGTCATCGGGATGTCGTTGATCGTTTTCGGCTGTTTGGCGCCGCTGTATGATAAAAACAGCGCCAAATCTTCCTGCCTTGTGTATTGGCTCATAAACTGCTTCAGCGGAACAGCCGCCCGTTCATACGCCTCCTCCAAATCAATTTTGTCGGCAAACAGCGGCTGCAATGCCTGGTCGTTGATTTCTTTCCAGGTTGGCGCCATAATGAAAAATGTTAAAAACAGCGCGAGCCCGACGAGCACTTGGTTCGGCGGCATCTGCTGCGTGCCGAGCGCCGTGCGCACAAACGACAAAACGATGACGATGCGCGTAAAACATGTCATCATAATTAAAATGCCGGGAGCGATCGACAAAACGGTGAGCAGCAGAAGAAGCTTCACCGCTGTCGACACGTGCTCGGGAGCCATCGAATCAAACATATGGACAAATTCACTCATCGCCCGCCGTCCCTTTCTTCTTCAACCGATTGAGCCACTCGTTTCGCTTTTCGGCCATTTGCTTCATCTCCTCAGCCAACAGCGCCGAAAACGATGACAGCGAACCGCTTTTCCGCTTTGATTTCGCCGTCCACTCACCGCGAAGGAGGGAGCCAAGCCGGCCGAACTCCGCCATCCGTTCCAACCGTTCGCGATGTTGCGCTAACAGCTCATGGATTTCATCTTCGTCTTCAATTTCCTTAAGCAGCTGAATCGAATCGCCGACGCCGATGACGAGCAGCCGGCGGCCGACTTTAATCAGCTGCACAGAGCGGTTCGCCCCGACGCTTGTTCCCCCAAGGTGCTCAATGGCGCCTTTTTGGCCGGAAACGAACAACTGACGGCGGGAAAGCCATTGAAACAGCGCATAAAGAAGGAAGAGAACAAAGGCGGTCGCGCCGATGAGCCGAAGCACATCGAAAGCGGAAACCGCATCAGCGGCTTGATTCGCTGTCTGTTTTGTCTGTTGCCCGGAAGGAGCTGACTTCCCGCATGAATCGGGATGCTGCAGGCAGTCGGCGACCGTCGGGCTTTGGGCGGCCAATGCCGGCACCGGCCCCAAAGCGATGGCTGCTGCCAGCAAAACGGCCGCCCAGCGCCAAATTGCCATAGTTTCCATCTCTGATCGCTCACCCGATCGTTTTGTTGATCGCTTCGATGACGCGGTCCGCTTGGAACGGCTTGACCACAAAATCTTTCGCCCCGGCTTGAATGGCATCAATCACCATTGCCTGCTGCCCCATCGCGGAGCACATAATGACTTTGGCGTTGCTGTCGATTTTTTTAATTTCCTTGAGCGCCGTAATCCCATCCATCTCCGGCATCGTAATATCCATTGTCACTACATCGGGCTGCGTTTCCTTGTATTTCTCGATCGCCTGCCGCCCATCGGCCGCTTCGGCGACGACTTCATGTCCGTTTTTTGTCAAAATGTCTTTAATCATCATGCGCATAAATGCCGCATCATCAACGACAAGCACTCTTGCCATGTCCCCTTACCTCCCAAACGCCTGTTTATTTTAGCCGTGTTAGCCGATCGCTTTGGCTGATGATGTCCGTGATGCGGACGCCGAAATTTTCATCGATGACGACAACCTCGCCTTTCGCGATCAGCTTGTTGTTGACAAACACGTCGACCGGTTCGCCGGCCAGCTTATCGAGCTCAATGATCGATCCAGTCGACAGCTGCAAAATTTCCTGCACCGATCGCTTCGTCCGTCCGAGTTCAACCGTCACCTGCAGCGGCACATCAAACAGCAGCTCCAAATTGCGCGCCTCCGTTGCCGCAAGCGGCGGGGCATCGAACTCGACGAAATCGGCGGTTTGAATATGCCGAGCGGTTGCACCATCCCTATCCTTGTCCGCGCGCCCAGCCGACGGTTCATCCGTCGAGCGGCTCGCCGCTTCTGAAACGGCCGCACCGCCGTTCGCCTGAGCGTAAGTCGGAACAGGCTGCGGCTCGCTAAACGGCCGCGCGTCCGCCGACGACTTGAGGTTAACTTCCGCAGCCCCCGGCTCCTCAAGCGGCGAGCCGAGCAATTGGGCAACCAATTCTTTCGCGAAATCGACCGGCAGCAGCTGCATAATGCTTGAGTCGATCAACTCGCCGATTTTCAGCCGAAATGACACTTTAATGAGAAAATCTTCGTCCGGCAAATATTCCATCCCTTTTCCTTCCGCCAAATCAAGCAGGTGGAGCGTCGGCGGGGAAATATCAACCCGCTTGCCAAAGACGGTCGACATCGACGTCGCCGCTGAGCCCATCATTTGGTTCATCGCTTCTTGAACAGCGCTCAGCTGAATCTCTCCGAGCGGACCATCGGCCGCCGTTCCGTCGCCGCCAAGCATTAAATCAGCGATAATCGCCGCGTCTTTCTGTTTAATGACCAACAAATTTGTCCCGAGCAGCCCTTCCGTATAGTTGACTTGGATGGCGACATATGGCTGCGGAAATTCATCAGCGACGCTTGTGCGCTCGATCATGGACACGCTTGGCGTCGTAATTTCCACCTTTTGGTTCAATAACATCGACAGTGCAGTGGCCGAACTGCCGAATGAAATATTGCCAATTTCCCCAAGGGCATCTTGCTCGAGCGGGGTGAAAATATCGTGGAGCGCCGGAACGTGATCGCTATTGTCCATTCCGCGCAGTAAAGCATCGATTTCATCTTGCGACAACATCCCATCATTCATCATGGTCGTCTTCGTCCCCCTCGATCATCGCTAAAATTTGCACCGCCAGCTTTTTGTTCCGCTTCCCCGGCTGGCCGATAAACTTTGGAATATGGCCGATTTTGACCACGAGCGGCTCATGAATCGACTGCTCGAGCTGAATGACGTCGCCGGCCTCGAGTTGAAGAAATTCATTGACCGTGATGACCGCCGTTCCCAGTTCAGCGATAATCGGCAATTTTGCCGCGCGGATGCGCTGTTCGATCCGTTTCGCTTCCTCGGGGGAACGCTCCTTTTTTTGCGCCTGCATCCAGTAATGAACCGACAGCCGCGGCATAATCGGCTCCAAGACGACATGCGGAATGCACACATTCATCATGCCGCGCGCTTCGCCGATTTGCGTGTTGAGCGAAATGACGACGACGGTGTCGTTCGGCGCAATCATGCGCAAAAACTGCGGATTGACTTCAAAATCGACAAAGAGCGGGTCGACTTCCGCCACCGATTCCCAAGCGTCGCGCCAATGGACAAACGCCTTGTCAAACAAATTGGACATGATGCGTGTTTCAATCTCAGTCAAATGCTCCACTTTATCCATGCCGACGCCGCGCCCGCCCATCACCCGGTCAAGCATGGCGTAAGCGATGTTCGGGTTGACTTCCAAAAGGACATGCCCGCCAAGCGGCGGCACCTCAAAGACATTGATGATCGTCATTTTTGGGATGGAGCGGACAAATTCTTCGTATGGAATTTGGTCGGCCGATGCGACCGAAATTTGCACATATGTGCGCAACTGGGCGGAAAAAAACGTTGTCAGCAGACGGGCGAAATTCTCATGAATGCGCGTCAGGCTGCGGATTTGATCTTTGGAAAACCGGAGCGCCCGCCGGAAATCATACGTTTTGACGCGTCGGCCTTCCTCCTCTTTTTTCAGCTCCTCCGCGCTCATCTCCCCTGCAGAAAGCGCAGCGAGCAACGCGTCAATTTCGCTTTGCGACAATACTTCCCCGGCCGTCATTTCATCTTCCCCCCTTCCAATGACAGGGCTACTGGAGGATAAAAGAGGTAATGTAGACGTTCTCCACTCTCCCTTCTTGCATCAATCCGTTGATCTCGCGCTTCAGCCGCTCTTTCAGCGCCGTCAGCCCTTCTTTTCCTTTAAAGTCGGCCGCTTTCATCTGCGAAAGTTGCTCGATGATCACGTCTTTCATCTGAAAATCGCGTTTCTCCGCCTCTTCTTTTCCTTGATCGCTGTCTGTTTCAATTTTAAATGAGATTTTAATATAACGCCCGTCCGCTAAATTGGTGGTCATTTCCGGAATGTCGATCGATCGTTCCGCTAGTTCATCGGCGCTTGGCGCCCCTTGTTTTTCCGCATGCCCCATCTTCATCACCGCGACAAGCGCCGCCGTTCCGGCCAAGGCGATGACCGCCAGCACAATGATCATCGTTTTGATTGCTTTATTCCCTTTCACTGTCCAATCCTCCTGCTTTCGGTAAGCGAAACACACCAAGCTGCCGGTAAAATTCGCTCGCTCGTGCAGCCACTTGCTCGACCGTTTCGCGCACGACGAATTTTTTTCCGTTCGTCAGCGTCACGGTCGTATCAGGAAACGCTTCAATTTGTTCGATGTACAACGCATTGAGCACAAACCGTTTCCCGTTGAGCTTCGTTAACGAAATCATCGGCCAGCAGGCGCAAGACGCCGCTCACGCCCTACCTCCTATTCTATTTTTTCAAGTTGACAAGCTCTTGCAAAATTTCATCCGATGTCGTAATGATGCGCGTATTCGCCTGGAAGCCGCGCTGGGCGACGATCATCTCCGTGAATTCCTCGGCAAGGTCGACGTTGGACATCTCAAGCGCGCCGGAGACGATGGTTCCTGTTCCGTTCGCTCCCGGCGCCCCTGTCGTTGGCGCGCCGGAGTTGGTCGTTTCGCGGAACAAGTTGTTGCCGGCTTTTTCTAATCCGTCATTGTTTGCAAATTTGGCCAGCTGAATCGTGCCGATCGTACTTAAAGTCCCAGAAGCATCCACAATGGTCACTTTGCCGTCCGCCCCGATGCTCAAGCTTTTCGCATCTGTCGGAATTTGAAGGCGGCTATTTCCAACACCGAGCAAATATTGGCCATCGGCATTGACAATATAGCCTTGCGAATCGAGATAAAAATTCCCGGCTCTCGTATACATGCGATTGTTGCCGGAAGCGTCGCCGACGACGAAAAACCCGTCGCCGGAAATTGCCAAATCAAGCACGCGGCCGGTCGTTTGCAAGCTGCCTTGCGTATGGACGGTGTCGATCGCCGCCAGCTGCGAACCGAGCCCGACCTGCTTTGGATTCGTCCCGCCGCGGCCGGCATTGGGCCCGCTTGCTCCAGAAATCGTCTGGCTCATCAAATCTTTGAAAATCGTTCGTCCTTTTTTAAACCCGTACGTATTGACATTGGCAATGTTGTTGCCGATGACATCCAACTTCGTTTGAAAGTTGCGCATGGCGCCGATTCCGGAATACATGGAACGAAGCATCGGTTCCCTCTCCCCTTTTATCCTTTTTGTTCGACTTTCACGACCGCATCCGCGGCAATCGTTGTCCCGTTATCAAGCCCAAGAGTCACTTGGCCGTCTTTTTGCATGACCGATTGAACGACGGCGCTCATCATCGTCTCGCCGTCTTGCCAGTGCACCGTTTTGCCGATCCATTCGCTGTAGCGCAAAAGCGCATCGCGGCTTGACGCTTGCATCCATTGCTGCATCAAATTGGCGATGTTCATCATTTGCTCAAGCGAGGAGAAGCTCGCCATTTGCGCGATAAAGTCTTTATCTTCCATCGGATTGAGCGGGTCTTGGTTTTCTAGCTGAGCGAGCAAAATTTTGAGAAAGTCGTCTTTTCCTAAAATTTGATTGCCCGTTTTCCGTTCCGGCTGAACCGCGTTTGTCAGCCATAAGCTTCCATCAATCGCATTCGTTGTCATCCTCGTTCTTTTCCCCCTTATGCGTCAGCTTCGATCCCGTCTAGCGCAAACGGGAAGGAAGATGATGGCTCCCGCTTTTGTTTTTGCCGCGATTCGCCCTGCTGCTGTCCTCCTTGGCGGTTCCCGGAATACGGCGGCATAGCGGAGCGGTCATAATCCGACCAAACGGTCCATTTTTCGACCGTGATGGAACTCGCATCAAGCTGCTGAGCAAGCTGCGGCAAATGAGCGTAGAGCAACTCTTTCACCGCGTCGTTCGCCACGAGCAGCTTGGCGGCGAGCTTTCCACCTTCCTCTGTCATTTTCACCGTCACCGTCCCGAGATGTTCCGGATGCAGACGGATGACAAGCTGCATGACACCGTTTGGCAACTTCATCCACCGCGCCGACCTTAGCGCGTGGGCGACTTGATCAGCGACGCTTCCGCCAGCTGACGCCGGCATCTCGCCGATCAGCCCGACAGATGAAGAGGAGGGTGATAAAAGCGCAGGGGGAGTGGTGAATGAAGGAGCGGCCTCGCCGCCATGTCCCTTGTCCCCCCTTTTTGGCAGCGAAATGTCTTTTTCGCCAGCCGGACGGACGGAAGAAGCTCCGTTAGGCAGCGCGACAACCGGCCTGTTGCCTCCCTGCTCATGGAATGGACGCTGGTCGCCGTCGCTCAGGAGCGGTGGAAACATCCCTGTTTTTCCGCTGGAAGACGAAAAAGATTCAGCATCGATATGACCACTTTTCCGTCCGTCGGTTATGAACGCACGTTCAAATCCCGCTTCATCAGCCGCCGGCTGAGCGGCAATCGTTTCTTCACCATTCATCGCACCGACAAACGGAAATGCCCAATGATCACTAGTTTTCCCTTCCGCCTGCTGATCCGCCGCCAAAAGCGGCGCGCCTGCAGCTGCCGAAATTGGAGCAACAGCCCAAGCAGCCACGATGGAAGGGGCAAGCCACAATGATTCGATTTGCGCCGGCTTCTTTTCCGCTGAAGATGGTTGTCCGGCTGCGCCCGTTTCCATTCCGCCATTTTGCCAATCTGGCTCTTTGTTTTTGTTCGACTCCTCTTGAAACAAGCTAGTCTCTGCCCCAGCGGGCAATAACTCTTGTTGCTTGTGCGCAAGCAACGCCGCAAACACGTTTGCGTTTTCCGCCTCTTTTTTCACCGCCATAGCGCCTGCCGATAGCGGCGCGTTTGCTGTGATCGTTACTTTCATTCGGCCGTCTCCTTCCCCATCGCCCTTTTGCTTAACGATGCCAACAGTTTCGCCGCCTGCCCAGCCGGCATTTGTTCCAAAATGGCTGCCGCTTTGTCGCCGTCAATCTGGCTCAGTACACGGAGCGCTTCGCTCTCAGGCAGTTCCGCTAAAATAGCCGCCGCCTGTTTTTCCGACATGGCGTCATACATGCCGGCGACATCTTCTTCCGTCAAGGCCGGCTCGTCAACAGGCTCAGCCTGAGCGTCCGTTTTCCCGCTTGGCGCAGACAGCTGGGCGATTTCCTTTTCCTTTGCCGCCAATTCGTTTTTCAACTGCTTGATTTGCTTTTGTTGGTCGGCGATCGTTCGTTTTTGCTGGTTGATTGTCTGCTGCTGAGCTTCAATCGTTTTTTGCAAAGCTTTCTCCCTTTTGCTCCAGTTGATCCACTCGGAGACAAACGGCGCCTTTATTGTCCACTGCTTTGCCGCCTTGGCCACATCAACGCCGGCAATGTTTAAAATCAACAACAGAAAGGAGGCAGCAAACGCACTCGGAATGACAATGACAAACAACAGCCATTGCCACCAACTCGCCTGCATTTCCTGTTCAACTTTGCTCTCCGCCATCTATACCTCTCCTTGCCTTGCAAAACGTTGAACCGCCATTTCATCGAGCAGGCGGCGTTCCGCTTCCCTCTCAAGCTGCTCGGCCCACCGCTTAATGCGCTCGCGCATTTTTTCGTATTTTTTCACTTCGATATTCAATTCCATCAAACGCTGCTGCCGGCGCTGCATCTGCTCGCGCGCCTGCATGACGACGAGCTGATAATGGTCGATCATCCGCTCTAAATTCGCCATATATTGCAGCCTAAGGCGAATGTCTCCAACGGACAGGCCGGCTTGAAGCTGTTCATCCCGAGCCGCCGCGCATTCTTCTTTTTCCTTGAGCAGGCGGTAAAGCGTTTCGGCTGCCTGCTCAAACCGGCGGACCGCCTCCTCGTATTCGCCAAGCGCCTTTTCTTTTTCTTTTTCTTTCATCGCCAGCACTTTTTGCAGCCGAAACGTCGGCGTCACATTTGTTCACCCTTTCATCGTCTGAAAATGGCGCGTGATTTCTCACCGAACCGACAACAAGCGCAACAGGGCATCAATGCTTTCGGCGCGCGTCGTTTTTTCATCGATGTTTTGGCGGCAAAACGCCATCATTTGCGGATAAAATTCGATCGCCTCATCAATTTCTTGGGACGACCCCCGTTTGTACGCCCCAATTTGAATCAAATCCTCCGAATCGATATAAGTGGACAGAAGGCGGCGGAACCGGTTTGCCGCTTCGCGGTGCTCTGCGCTGATCATGTGGGGCATGACGCGGCTGACGCTTTTGAGCACGTTAATCGCCGGGTAATGCCCTTTGTTCGCCAGCTGGCGTTCCAACACAAAATGGCCATCCAAAATGCCGCGCACCGCATCAGCGATCGGCTCATTCATGTCATCGCCGTCAACAAGCACCGTATAAAACGCGGTGATCGTGCCGGAAGCGTTCGTTCCAGCCCGTTCAAGCAGCTTTGGCAGGAGGGCGAAGACCGATGGCGTATAGCCTTTCGTCGTCGGCGGCTCACCGACGGCAAGGCCAATCTCCCGTTGCGCCATAGCGACGCGGGTGACCGAGTCCATCATGAGCATAACATCCGCCCCTTGGTCGCGGAAATATTCGGCGATCGCCGTTGCCGTATAGGCGCCTTTGACGCGCATCAGCGCCGGCTGGTCGGACGTGGCGACGACGACGACCGAGCGGGCCAAGCCGTCCGGGCCAAGGTCGCGCTCTAAAAACTCGCGCACTTCGCGGCCACGCTCGCCGATTAAGGCGATGACGTTCACATCAGCCGACGTATGGCGGGCGATCATTCCCATGAGCGTGCTTTTGCCGACGCCCGAGCCGGCAAAAATGCCGACGCGTTGCCCCTTGCCGACGGCAAGCAGACTGTCGATGACGCGGATGCCAACTTCAAGCGGTTCGACAATCGGCGGCCGAGCGAGCGGATTGGGCGGATCGCGTTCGACCGACACCGGCTTCAGCCCGGGCGGCAACGGGCTCCCGTCAAGCGGTTGGCCGAGCGGATCAAGAACCATGCCAATGAGCGCATCGCCGACGTGCACTTCAAGCGGCCGGCCGGTCGCTTCGACAAGGCAGCCGGGAGCGATATGAGACATGGCGGAAAACGGCATAAGCAAGACGTGCTGTTCATGAAAGCCGACGACTTCGGCGGGAATTTTCCGGCATCCGCTCTGTTCATGGATGTAACAAAGATCGCCAATCGAGCTTTTCGGTCCTTTCGATTCCATCATCAAGCCGATGACGCGCGACACTTTGCCAAACCGTTTATACAAGTCGATAGCGTCTATTTCATCAAGAAGCGCCTGCCAGTTCAGAAAACGCTCCCTCCTTCAATCGCCGGTAGAGCGCCTCGCGCAGCCGCTCAAGCTGTACATCGACGCTCGCCTCGATGCGCCCAAACGGCGTCTCCACGACACATCCATATTCAGGAAGCGCATCGTCCGGGTAGATGAATAGATCAACGCGATGCGGAAACAGAGATTTCAACAGCTCCTTTTGCTCTGCCACTATTTCGTAGCCGTGCGGATGCACATAAACGGCCACTTCCGTTTGCCGGCGCACTTCCTGCAACGCTTGGTGCACGAGCGGCAAAAAAGCGTTTCGATCGCCCTCAAGCGCGGCGCCGATAATGCGTTCGGCCGCTTTTAACGCCACCTCCAGCATCGCCTCAGCCGTCGATTCGATGCGAGCGTAAAATTCGGTGTTCGCTCGCTCCGCCAAGCGGCGGGCTTGCTCGATCAACGCGCGGTGCTCGCTCAAAGCCTCCTCGCGCCCAGCCGCATAGCCGTCTTCATACCCGCGGGCGCGCGCTTCCTGCATGAGACGCTCTTTCTCCCGCTGCCATTCCTCTTTTTCGCGGGCCAACTGCTCGCGCACCGATTCGTAATATTGCTCTGCCTGGCGGCGAAGCTTGGCTGCTTCTTCCTTGGCGGCGGCGACCGCTTCCATCTCCCTCTGCCGATCGTCGACGGACGATGGAAGATCGGAAACATGGCGCTGCACGACGATCGTCTTTTTCCCAGCGCGCGCCGCCAATTTCGGCGCTTTAATGACGTTAGACAATAATATCATCTCCTCCCCCGCGCGCGATGACGATTTCTCCGGCCTCTTCGAGACGACGGATCACGGTGACGATGCGCGATTGCGCCTCCTCGACATCACGCAGCCGAACCGGCCCCATATATTCCATTTCTTCTTTGAACGTCTCGGCCATTCTTGTCGACATGTTGCGGAAAATAATGTTTTTCACTTCGTCGCTCGCTACTTTCAGCGCCAACATGAGATCGTTGTTGTCCACCTCGCGGATGACGCGCTGAATGGCGCGGTGATCGAGCGTCACGATATCTTCAAAGACAAACATCCGTTTTTTAATTTCCTCGGCCAGTTCCGGGTCTTGAATTTCCAAGGCATCCAAAATCGTCCGCTCCGTGCTCCGGTCGACTTGGTTCAGCACTTCCACGACCGCCTCAATTCCGCCGGCTTGCGTGTAATCTTGCACGACGGTCGCGGACAGCCGCCGCTCCAAAATTTGCTCGACTTCGTTGATAATCTCCGGCGATGTGCTGTCCATCAGCGCGATGCGCCGGGCGACATCCGCCTGCATTTCCTGCGGCAGCGCCGATAAAATTTGCCCTGCCTGTGCCGGCTCCAAATACGAAAGAATCAGAGCGATCGTTTGCGGATGTTCATTTTGAATGAAGTTTAACAGCTGCATCGGGTCGGCTTTGCGGGCGAAATCAAACGGCCGCACCATCAGCGCTGATGTCAGGCGGTTGATGATCTGCATCGCCTTATCCGGGCCGAGCGCTTTTTCAAGCACTTCTTTCGCATAGGCGATGCCGCCTTGGGCAATGTAATCTTGCGCCAAGGCGAGCTGTCGAAACTCTTCAAGCACTTCCTCTTTTTGTTCGGCCGTCACTTGACGGACGTTGGAAATTTCTAGCGTCAGCTTCTCAATCTCTTCCTCGGATAAATGTTTATAGACAGAGGCCGACACATCCGGGCCGAGGGAAATAAGCAGGATGGCTGCTTTTTGCCTGCCCGACAGCCCGCCTTTTCGTTCGCGCTTTGCCATACGCCGTTCCCCCTACTCTTCCGATAGCCACGTTTTTAATAGTTTTGCAAACTCATCCGGCTTTTCTTTCGCCAGCCGCTCAAGCTGTCGACGGCGCAACGCTGCCTCCGTCTCCGGCGGCTCCGGCAAATCCGGCTCCGTCGAAAGCGGCGGAGTGAACAAGTGTTCTTCTTCCTCTTCCTCGTCTTCACGGCGGCGGCGCAGCCAGAGGAACAACAGCAAGGCAACGAGCAACAGCGCTCCTGCACCGGCCGCATACCACCACCACGCCGGCCGATCCGGCATTGATTCGGTGAATGTCGGCTTGCCGTTGAATTTTTGCACCGAAACGACGATGCGGTTGTTGATGTCTTGATCAGTGAGCGTTTGCGCCTCGCTTTTGTCAATTGACGTCCGAACGATCGTTCCTAGCAGTTTTTGAATATCATTGACCGTCTCGGGCGGCAGCGAGTTCGGATCATTAGGGTCAGGCGGCTCGACCATCACTTGGATGCCTAGGTCGCGGATTTTATATGGACTTTCGACGATTTGCTTTTTGATTTTGTTTACCTCATTGTTGATCGTCTCTTCGGTTCGTTCATAGTTGCCGTTTGTTGCGCCGTTTGCGTTTTGGTAGCCCGGCACTTCGTTCGCGCCCGTTCCAGCGGCGCCTCCGGGCGGCGCACCGCTCCCGGAGTACGTCTCTTTAATGCGCTGAACGCTGACGGCAATGCCCTCATTATTTTTCTCATCAACCGGGGCGACTAAGTTTTCTTCCCGCTTTTCTTGCGTAAAGTCAATGTCGGCCGTCACGGAAACGACGACTTTATCCTGCCCCATCATCGTGCCGAGCAGTTGCTGCACTTGGCGTTGAATGTCGCGCTCGATCTGCTTTTTGATTTGCTGCTGCGAGGCGAATGTCGTTCCTGTCGAATTTTCGCCGTCGTTTTTTAAATCGTAATACTCAAAAAACTGATTCATAATGACGATATTATCTGTAGAGAGATTCGGAACACTTTTGGCGACGAGATGATAGAGCGCTTTGATTTGCTCGTCGCTGAATTGATAGCCCGGCTTCGTCTTCAGCACGATCGAAGCCGAGGCTTCCCCTTTCTCATCGGAAACGAATACGCTCGGCTGCGGAAGGTTGATCATGACTTTGGCGTCCTCGACGCCGTCGATCGTCTTGATCAAGTTGGCGAGCTCCGTTTGCATCGCCTTCAGCTTCACCATATTGAACTCGTTATCCGTCATGCCGAAGCTCGCGTTTTGGCCGAAAAATGAATAGTCAATGACTCCACTGTTCGGGATGCCTTCAGCAGCGAGCTCGACTTTCAGCGCGTCCACTTGCTCTTTCGGCACTTTAATCGTCGTCCCGCCGTCCGCCACTTCGGCCGGAACGCCGCGCTGGTCAAGCGTTGCTTTAATTTGCCCCGCTTCTTGCGGCGACAAATTGCTGTAGAGGGGCACCATTTCCGTCCTTGTGGCGAAAAAGACGCCGACGCCAACGGCCAAAAGCACGGCCGCTGCCGCAGTGAGCACGAGCCATTTCTGTTTTTTTGTCCGTTCCTGCCAAAACGCGCGAGCGCGGCTCCACCACTCTTTCCATTTCCTTCTCATACAATTCCCCCGATGATCCAATACCTGCCGCCATAGCGCAACAATGGCGGCGGCTTCCGTATGTATTGCGATTCATTGCTGCTACAATGGCATGCGCATCATTTCTTGATACGCCTCGATCGCTTTGTTGCGGATCTCCAGCGTCAGCTGCAACGTGATGCTCGCTTTTTGCGCGGCGATCATCACATCATGCAACTGAACGTTCTCCCCGCGAACGAGCTTTTCCGTCAGCGCATCGGCTTGAATTTGCGCTTCGTTCACGCGGTTGAGCGCCTCTTTGAAAAATGCGGCGAATTGCTTTTGCGCCTCAGCCGGCTTCGCTGGGGGCGAAACGGCGGAAGACATCGTCAGCCCAATGCGGCTTGCTCCATCAATCATCGTTTATCCCCCTCGCATGCTATTTCCCGATCTCGAGCGCCTTCATGAGCATTCCTTTTGAAGCATTCAACACCGTAACGTTCGCCTCATACGAACGCGTCGCCCCGATCAAGTCCACCATTTCTTTCAGCGGGTCGACGTTTGGCAGACGCACATAGCCGTCGGCGCCCGCATCCGGGTGATTCGGGTCGTAGACGAGTTTAAACGGCGCCGGATCATCGACAATTTCGCGCACCCGCACTCCGCCGTCCACCGCGTCGGCACGGCCGAGCGCAGCCTGCAAATAGCCCGAAAACGACCCGCTGCGCGGTTCGATGATGACCATTTTGCGGCGGTACGGCTCCCATTCGCCGTTGACAAGGCGGGCGCGCGTCGTATCGACGTTAGCGATGTTGGAGGCAATCACGTCCATGCGCAACCGTTGGGCGGTCAACGCCGAAGCCGAAATGTTTAGACTTTGAAACAAAGACACCCGTTATTTCCCTCCTTTAATCACTGTTTTCAACGTTGTAAATTTGCCGTTGAGCCGCTCGATTAAGGCATTGTAATAAATTTGGTTTTCTGCTAGTTTTGACATTTCTTGATCGATATCGACACTGTTTCCATTATGATTGTAACTCACCGTTGTGTCCGTCGTCACGATGATTTTTCCATTTTGTTCGTTTGGAAACGAAAAATGCTTCGGATTCGTCCGTTTGGCCTCAAGCCGAAACGCCCGTTCCAATTCAGCCTGAAAGCGCACATCTTTCGCCTTATAGCCCGGCGTATCGGCGTTGGCGATGTTGTCGGCGATCGCCTGTTGGCGAAGCGCAGCGTAGCGAAGCCCTTGTTCAAGCCAACCGATCGTCGCTGAAAAGAGCGCCAATGGAATCCCCTCTTTTCTCCTATTTTTCGACAATTTCTGCTAGTTTTCATTTTACGGGAAAGAAAACCCAATGTATAGACGGAACTTGGTACTATTTTTCGACGATGCCATTACAGAAAAACGATGCCAAGGATGTTTGTCAAAACAAAAAACCCGCCGGGCCAAAATACCCAGCGGGCTTAGGCGGCTACGCCGTTCAGCTCGATTTCAATTTTTCAAGTTCGCTTAAAAACTTGTCGTTCAATACTTTAATGTACGTTCCTTTCATGCCGAGCGAGCGCGATTCGATCACGCCGGCGCTTTCTAGTTTGCGCAGAGCATTGACAATGACCGAGCGGGTGATGCCGACGCGGTCGGCGATTTTGCTCGCGACAAGCAGTCCTTCCGTTCCGTCAAGCTCCTCAAAAATGTGTTCGATCGCCTCAAGCTCGCTGTAAGAAAGGGAGCTGATCGCCATTTGCACGACCGCCTTGCTGCGCGCTTCCTCTTCGATTTCTTCCGCTTTTTCACGCAAAATTTCCATGCCGACGACCGTTGCGCCATACTCGGCCAAAATCAGGTCATCGTTATCAAACTCGCGATCAAGGCGCGACAAAATAAGCGTGCCGAGCCGTTCGCCTCCGCCGTTGATCGGAACGATCGTCGTCAAACCGGTTTTGAACAAGTCACGATTTTCCACTGGAAACGCCGTATATTCGCTATTAATATCGATATTAGGGGACGTTTCCGTAATGTTGAACAAGTTTTTCGTGTATTCTTCCGGAAACTGGCGCTCCTCAAGCATCCGTTTCATCCGTTCGTTTTCAATCGACTGTTTAATGGCGAAGCCAAGCAGTTTGCCGCGGCGGCTGACGACGAACACGTTCGCTTCAATGACATCGCAAAGCGTTTCCGCCATCTCTTTGAAATTGACCGGCCGCCCGGCTGCCTTCTGCAGCATGGCGTTGATTTTTCGTGTTTTCTCTAGCAAGTTCATCGAGTCCATCTCCTCCTCATAAAATAAATTCGCTCAAATCTTTGTTTTTGACGATGCTGCCGAGTTTTTGCTCAACGTATTGCGGCGTGATGACGACTTTGTCGAGCCCGATATCGGGCGCTTCAAACAGCAAATCCTCAAGCAGTTTTTCCAAAATCGTATGCAGCCGGCGCGCGCCGATGTTGTCGGTCGTCTGGTTGACTTCGAAGGCCACTTCGGCAATCTTACGAATAGCATCGTCAGAAAATTCAAGACTTATACCTTCTGTTGCCAAAAGTGCCTGATATTGTTTAATGAGCGCATTATTCGGCTCGACCAATATACTTACGAAATCGTCAACCGAAAGTTTCGCCAACTCGACGCGGATCGGAAACCGGCCTTGCAGCTCAGGGATCAAGTCGGACGGCTTCGCCATATGAAACGCGCCGGCGGCGATGAATAAAATATGGTCTGTTTTCACCGGTCCGTACTTCGTCATGACGGTCGACCCTTCGACAATTGGCAAAATGTCGCGCTGCACCCCTTCGCGCGAGACGTCGGCCGAGCCGGACACCGCCCCGCTGCGGGCAATTTTATCAATTTCATCGATAAAGATGATGCCCGACTGTTCGGCGAGGCGGACCGCCTCTTGCGTCACTTCATCCATGTCGATCAGTTTTTGCGCTTCTTCATTGATGAGCACCTTGCGCGCTTCACTCACTTTCAGGCGCCGCTTTTTGCGCCGCTTCGGCATGAGGCTGCTCAAGGCGTCCTGCATGTTCATCCCCATCTGCTCAATGCCTGCCCCTTGCAAAAAGTCAAACCATAACGGCGTCTGTTCCTCGATTTCAATCGTCACCATCTCGTTTTCCAACTGCCCGTTTGCCAACTGCCAAGCAACTTGGCGCCGCTTTTGTTCCACCTGTTCATCCTCATGGCTGTAGCTGTTGTCCGCTTGGGCTCCTTGGCCGCCAAACAGCAACTCAAGCGGATTTTTGATTGTCTGCTTTGGCTTGCCCGGAACGAGCAGTTCAACGAGCCGCTTGTTCGCCTGTTGTTCAGCTCGGTCTTTCACCTCGTTCATTTTTCGTTCTTTCACGATCCGAACTGACGTTTCCACCAAATCGCGCACCATCGATTCGACGTCGCGCCCGACATAACCGACTTCCGTAAATTTCGTCGCCTCAACCTTGATAAACGGCGCGCCGACGAGCTTCGCGAGACGGCGGGCGATCTCCGTCTTCCCGACCCCGGTCGGGCCGATCATTAAAATGTTTTTCGGCATTACTTCATCGCGCAGTTTTTCATCGAGCAAACTGCGGCGGTACCGGTTGCGAAGCGCGATCGCCACCGCCTTTTTTGCCTCTTTTTGCCCGACGATGAACTGATCGAGCTTTTCGACAATCTGCCGTGGAGTCAACGTTTCCGCCATCATCGGCCTCCTCCTTTTTACAGCTCTTCGACAATAATATGGCCGTTCGTATAAACGCAAATGTCAGCAGCGATCTCGAGCGCCGCCTTGGCAATCTCTTTCGCGGTCATCGAGCCGCCGGCGTACTTCTTCAACGCACGCCCAGCAGCCAACGCATACTGACCGCCCGAGCCGATGGCAAGCATGCCATCATCCGGCTCAATCACTTCGCCCGTGCCGGAGACAAGCAACAAATGCTGTTGGTCCATAACAATGAGCATCGCCTCGAGGCGGCGCAACACTTTATCGCTCCGCCACTCTTTCGCCAGCTCAACCGCCGCGCGCGGCAAGTTGCCATTCCATTGTTCGAGCTTGCCTTCAAACATTTCAAACAGCGTAAACGCGTCAGCGACGGAGCCGGCAAAACCGGCGAGCACGTTTCCTTGGAACAGCCGCCGCACTTTTTTCGCTGTATGCTTCATGACGACCGCATTGCCGAACGTCACTTGGCCGTCTCCAGCCATGGCGGATGCGCCGTTATGGCGGATGGCAAAAATTGTCGTCGCATGAAAGGCTCCCATCATTTCCCCTCCTTGCCTGCGGGTTACGCCCGCGGATGCGCCTGCAAATAAATATGCCGCAGCCGGTCTTTCGTTACATGTGTATACACTTGCGTCGATGACAAATGCGCATGACCGAGCAGTTCCTGCACCGAACGGAGATCGGCCCCTTCGTTGAGCAAATGAGTCGCAAACGTATGCCGAAGCACGTGCGGGCTGATGTTTTGCGTCAGCGCAGCGGCTTCGACAATCCGATCCAAAATATGGCGCACTCCCCGAGGCGTGAGCGGATTGCCTCGGGCGTTGACAAATAAATAGCGGTGGTCCGCCGGCAGCTTTCTTGTCAGTTCGCGTCGGCCCCTATGGATATACCGTTCAAGCGCTTCGCGGGCCGGACGGCCGAACGGAACGTAGCGCTGCTTGTTTCCTTTGCCGTGAATGAGCACGGTTTCCGCAACAAAATCGACATCAGACAGCTGTATGTGACAACATTCACTAACCCGAGCGCCAGTCGCGTACAACAACTCAAGCAGCGCCGCATTGCGCTGGCCTAGGGCCGTATTTTCATCATTGACAAGAAACAATGCTTCTAATTCTTTTGGGTATAAAAAATTAGGAATTTTTTGCTCTTTTTTCGGCAGTGTCGCGAGCGCAAACGGGTTTTCGGCCGCCCGCCCTTCGCGCAACAAAAACTTGTAAAAGCTGCGCAGACTCGAAATTTTGCGGGCGACCGAACGGCTGGCCAACTGTTGCTCGTATAGTTTCGTCAAATATAAACGAACGTCGCTGTAGGACACTTCATTGAGCGCGCCGATTCCTTCCTCATCCATAAACCGGAAAAACTGCTCAATGTCACGCCGGTAACACACAATAGTATATTGTGAATAATTTTTCTCGATTTGTAAATATTCCATGAATAATTGTAACGCAAGTTTCGAATTCTCCATCGCCTCACCCCGCAACGGCTACTACATCGTACCATATTCATCCGCATGAATGCAACTGTTTTTTTATAAAATTCTGAATTGTATCCGATGCCTATTCAAGCTTCTAGCCGCTCTTCATAGTCGCACGCCGTGCATTGCACTTGCACACCTTTTTTCAGCACTTTCTCCACAAGCAGCCCCGCGCATTTCGGACACGGGCGGGCGAGCGGTTTATCCCACGAGACGAAGTCGCAATCCGGGAAACGGTCGCAGCCGTAAAACACCCGCTTTCTTTTCGTGCTGCGCTCGACGATGTTGCCCTCGCGGCATTTCGGGCACTTGACGCCGATTTCTTTGACAATCGGCTTCGTATGGCGGCATTCCGGAAAATTCGAGCAGGCGATAAACTTGCCGAAACGGCCCATTTTGTACACCATCGGACTGCCGCACACCTCGCAGTCAATGCCGGCCGGCTCATCCTTAATCTCAACTGCGCGCATTTCTTTTTCCGCCACTTTCAACCGTTTTTCAAATTCGCGGTAAAACTCGTCGACGACTTTGATCCATTCCACTTTCCCTTCTTCAATTTCGTCCAATTCTTTTTCCATTTTCGCCGTAAACTCGACATCGATAATTTCCGGGAAAAATTCGAGCATCAGCTCTACAACGATTTCGCCGAGCTCGGTCGGGACAAACCGCTTGTTCTCAAGGACGACATAGTTGCGTTTTTGGATCGTATCAAGCGTCGGGGCATACGTCGACGGGCGGCCGATGCCGAGTTCCTCCAACGTTTTGACGAGGCGGGCTTCCGTGTAGCGCGGCGGCGGCTGAGTAAAGTGCTGCTTCGATTCGATCGTTTCGCTCTCAACCGTTTCCTCTTCTTCCAAATCCGGGAGGATACGGTCCTGCTCTTCCGTTTGATCGTCCGTTCCTTCAATATACACTTTCATAAACCCTGGAAATTTCACCTTCGAGCCGCTGGCGCGGAACACGACACCGTTGTTTTCCAACTCGACGCTCATGGTGTCAAGCACGGCGGCCGCCATTTGACTGGCGATGAACCGTTCCCAAATGAGTTTATACAACCGAAACTGGTCGCGCGTCAAATACGGTTTCACTTTGTCCGGATCGCGAAATGCCGATGTCGGGCGAATCGCTTCGTGGGCGTCTTGGGCGTTCGTGCTTTTCTTCTCTTTCCGCTTTTCCTGGTTGACATACATAGCGCCGAACGTCGCCTCGATATATGCCGCCGCCTCTTGCTGCGCCGTCTCGGCGACGCGCGTTGAATCGGTGCGCATATACGTGATCAAACCGACCGTCCCTTCGCTGCCAAGATCGATTCCTTCGTACAGCTGCTGGGCGATCATCATCGTCTTTTTCGTCCGGAAATTCAGTTTGCGCGCCGCTTCCTGCTGAAGCGACGACGTCGTAAACGGCGGCACGGGGCTGCGCTTGCGCTCTCGTTTTGTCACCGTTTTCACCGCAAATGCCGTTCCGTTTAAGCGGTCCAGCACGGCTTTCACATCCGCCTCCGTCTTTAAATCGCGCTTTTGTCCGTCAATACTGTAAAACGAGGCGGCAAACGTCTCTCCTTCTTTTTGAAACGTCGCTTGAATCGTCCAATATTCTTCCGGCTGAAATTCGCGAATTTCTCGTTCCCGATCGATGATGAGGCGCAGCGCCACCGATTGGACGCGGCCGGCGCTTAATCCTTTTTTCACCTTTTTCCATAAGAGCGGGCTGATGTTATAGCCGACGAGGCGGTCGAGCACGCGCCGCGCCTGCTGGGCGTCAACAAGATTCATATTGATCGCGCGCGGCTGCTGAAACGATTGCTGAATAGCATCCTTCGTGATCTCATGAAAGACAACGCGGCAATCAGAGTGAATGTCCAGATCGAGCATGTGGGCCAAATGCCAGGCGATCGCCTCTCCTTCGCGATCGGGGTCGGCGGCAAGAAACACTTTTTTCGCTTTTTTCGCCGCCGTTTTCAACTCTTTGATCACCTGGCCTTTGCCGCGGATCGTAATGTATTTCGGCTCGTAGCCGTGGTCTATATCAACGCCCATTTGGCTTTTTGGCAAATCGCGGACGTGGCCCATCGACGCTTTGACTGTATATTTTTTTCCCAAGTATCGTTCGATCGTCTTCGCTTTCGTTGGCGATTCGACGATAACTAAGTAGTCTGACATCCATCTTCCACCCCTAGGAGGTAAATTGAAATCTTCATTATTATTAATGATTATTGCCGCATTTGTCAAACATGTGCATTACACGTACGGGAATTCATCCAAAATGTCCGCCGCTTCTTGCACTAGTTTTGCCCCGTGCTGAATGAGCGTATTCGGCCCGGCGGATTCCGCCAAACCGATCGGGCCGGGGACGGCGAACACTTCCCGCCCTTGCTCAAGCGCATACGCGGCGGTAATGAGCGAACCGCTTTTTCGCTTCGCCTGCACGACAAGCGTGCCGAGCGACAGCCCGCTGATGATGCGATTGCGCGCGGGAAACTGCCATGCCTGTGGGCGCGTTGCCGGCGGATGCTCAGCGATGACCAACTGTTCGTTCATCAGCCGGGTGGCGAACGGTCGATGTTCTTTCGGATAAATGTGGTCCAGCCCACCGGCGATGACGGCGATCGTCGACCCGCCATGCTGGACGGCAAGTTGGTGGGCGCACACGTCAATCCCAAACGCGAGCCCGCTGACGATCGTAAAGCCGGCGGCAACAAGCGGCGGCACCAATTTGTTCAACGCTTCGATTCCTTCCTTCGTCGGCCGCCTCGTGCCGACGATGCTGATCAGTTTCCGCTCCTGAAGCAAAGCGGAGTCCCCCTTTGCATACAGCACCCACGGCGGGGCGTATATATATTTAAGCAGCGGTGGATAGTCGGAATCAAATACAGTGATCACACGAATGCACCGGCCCTTATATGTTTTTATCACACGTTGCACATCGATGGAATGCAAATCATGAAAAAAAGCGGTCCATTGAGCGTCGGAAAGCGGAACGAGCGGGCGGAGATCATGAGGAGGCAGAGAAAATGGAGCGGTGAGCGTCGGATCAGCCTTAAGCAAGGAATGAATCGTCTTCCATCCCGCCCCGCGGCAATGATGGAGATGGATAAGTCGGTCGCGGACCGTATCGTACATACTGCTCCCCTTTCTTTTTTCACCTTCAGCATATGGATCTATAGGTGCAACGAAAACGTTTAACATATCCTTGACGGAAAAGCCGCCTGTCTATTTTTTCGACTGTCGGAGGCAAGCCGCAGGCTTCCTCGTCACGCCTTGGCGTGACGGAAGACCGAACAGCCACACGCTTCACAGACCCATACATGGGTCTTTAAGCAGCGTTGTTCGGTCGCCCGACAGTCGATCCAATTGCTCTGTAAAAGCGGCAAATGGTAAAGCTTCAAATTGCATCTATAGCATGATATGCAACACCCCGCACGAGGACGTGCGGGGCCAAACCATTAGTGCGTTTTGCATTTTTCGTACAAGCCGCGTTCTTTCAGCACAGAAATGAGCGTTTCGCCGATGACGGCCGGCGTTTCCGCCACTTTAATGCCGCATTCGGTCATTTTTTTGATTTTCTCTGCGGCCGTGCCTTTGCCGCCGGAAATGATCGCGCCGGCATGGCCCATCCGTTTGCCCGGAGGCGCCGTTTGCCCGCCGATAAAGCCGACGACCGGTTTCGTCATGTTCGCTTTCACCCATTCGGCCGCTTCTTCTTCCGCCGTGCCGCCGATTTCGCCGATCATAATGACCGCGTACGTTTCTTCGTCTTCATTAAACGCCTTCAACACATCGATGAAGTTTGTGCCGTTGACCGGGTCGCCGCCGATGCCGACCGCCGTCGACTGGCCGATGCCGGCTTGCGTCAGTTGGTGAACGGCTTCGTACGTCAGCGTGCCGGAACGGGAAACAATGCCGACATGTCCTTTTTTATGGATATAGCCCGGCATAATGCCGATTTTGCACTCTTCCGGCGTAATGACGCCCGGGCAGTTCGGGCCGATGAGGCGCGTCTTTTTGCCCTCCATGTACCGTTTCACTTTCACCATATCAAGCACCGGAATGCCTTCGGTGATGCAAACGACAAGGTCGAGTCCCGCGTCGACCGCTTCCATGATGGCATCCGCAGCGAAGGCCGGCGGAACGTAAATGACCGAGGCGTTCGCTCCCGTTCTTTCGACCGCTTCCGAAACAGTGTCAAACACCGGCACGCCTTCGACTTCCGTGCCGCCTTTGCCCGGCGTGACGCCGCCGACGATGTTCGTCCCGTACTCGATCATCTGCTTTGTATGGAACAGCCCTTGCGAACCGGTAATCCCTTGCACGATCACTTTCGTGTCTTTATTGACAAAAACGCTCACGTGTCTCCCTCGCTTTCTTAACGTACTAGCTCGACGATTTTTTGTGCTCCGTCCGCCATCGATTCGGCCGCAATAATGTTTAAGCCTGACTCTTGCAAAATCTTTTTCCCAAGCTCAACGTTCGTTCCTTCAAGCCGGACGACAAGCGGAAGCGTCAAACCGACTTGCTTCGTCGCCGCGACGATGCCGCTCGCGATGACATCGCATTTCATAATGCCGCCGAAAATGTTGACGAAAATGCCTTTGACGTTCGGGTCGGACAAAATGATTTTGAACGCTTCCCTTACTTTTTCCTCGCTGGCGCCGCCGCCGACATCGAGGAAGTTGGCCGGCTCGCCTCCGTAATATTTGATGATGTCCATTGTCGCCATCGCCAAGCCGGCGCCGTTGACCATGCAGCCGATGTTGCCGTCAAGAGCGATGTAGTTCAAGTCGTATTTCGACGCTTCGACTTCTTTCGGGTCTTCTTCATCCAAGTCGCGGTATTCAAGGATGTCCGGATGGCGGTATAAGGCGTTTGAATCGAAATTCAGCTTCGCATCAAGCGCCATCACTTTGCCGTCGCCGGTGACGACAAGCGGGTTGATTTCGGCGATCGAGCAGTCTTTATCGACAAACACTTGGTACAAGCCCATCATAAATTTGACCGCTTGGTTGACGAGATGCTTCGGAATGTTGATGTTGAAAGCCAATCGGCGCGCTTGGAACGCTTGGAGCCCGACGGCTGGATCGATGTATTCTTTAAAAATTTTCTCCGGCGTTTTCGCCGCCACTTCTTCGATTTCCGTTCCGCCTTCTTCCGACCCCATTAACACGACGCGCGAGGTGGCGCGGTCGACGACAAGGCCGATGTAGTATTCTTTTTGGATGTCGCACCCTTCTTCAATCAACAGCCGTTTCACTTCTTTTCCTTCCGGGCCGGTTTGATGGGTGACGAGCACTTTGCCGAGCAATTCGCTGGCGTATGTACGGACTTCCTCGAGGCTTTTTGCCACTTTCACCCCGCCCGCTTTGCCGCGCCCGCCGGCATGAATTTGCGCTTTGACGACACACACCGGCGCGCCGAGCTCTTTCGCCGCTTCGACCGCTTCATCCACCGTGAACGCGACGCGGCCGTTCGGCACGCTCACACCATAGCTTCGCAAAATTTCTTTTGCTTGGTATTCATGAATGTTCATGCGCCAACCTCCTATGTATAAAATCAAAAAAGTCTTAGCGCTTTCATTTTATACCTAACATTTCGCGCTTGTCCACCGTTTCGCCGCAAAATTAAGAAAGCGGGGAATAGGAAAATTACCCCTTCCCCGCTCTTTCTCCTTTCGCTTCCTGATCAAGCTGATACAAAAACGCGAACAATTCAGCCACTAAGGCGTACAGCTCCTCCGGGATCATTTCGTTGATCTCCACTTTCCCCAGCAGCTCAACAAGCGTCGGATCTTGGCGAATCGGCACGCCGTGCTGCCGGGCGGCGGCGATGATCGCTTCGGCGACCTTGCCAACCCCTTTCGCCTTGACGATCGGAGCTGCGTCAAGTGCCGCATCGTAAGACAAGGCGACTGCTTTTTTCCGCTCCTCGTTCATGCTTGGCAATCCACCTCGCTGCAACTGTCGGCAAACAGAAAAACGGAAGGCGGAGGAGGGGCGGAACGCGTTGCCTTTACATCAATGCCTGAAAGCGCATAGCCGTGCGCCTGAAACCGCTCTTTGACAAGCGGAGCCATCCGAGCGGCAGCAACCGCCAACCGCGGATCATCGTGAAAAATGGAGATGTGGACGATCCGTCGTTGCACGCGCATATCAACGATCACCTCTCCCAGCTCTTCAAGCGTCAGGCAACAAACAATGCGGTTGTAATCGGCATCAAGCGGCCCGCCTTGTTTCCTCCTTCCTTGCCAGCACACAGCAAAATCGCTGCTGCGGCCGCCAAGCGGCAATGGAAACGAAATCCATACGTGCTCAATGAGCCCATCGCCGCCAGCAGCGATGGCCATGCCATCGAGCTGGTCGAGAATCGCTTCGGCCGCCCTCTTGGCCCCTTCGCTCCCCGATTCATGAAGAAAGCGAAGAAGCAGCCGTTTCAACGACGGGGCGGAAGGCAAATCCTCGATTTTCCCGACACGGACGAGCGCCGCCTCGTCCTCAAGCCCAAGCCGCACGGCCGCTCGCCTCAGCCAGCAAAACAGCGACAGCGCCGGATCTCTCGTCGCTCGAGCGGCCGCCCACAACTTCGCTTCCACGGCGGGCAGCGCTCCGCTTTGATAGGCAGCATCGAGAGCGGCCCACCGTTCCAAAAACGCCTCCTCGTCCGTCAAGCCGAGCTGCCGAATGATATCGGCAAACCGGCGGCATTGCACCGCCTCCCGAAGCGCCAAGCGGCGGTCCTCCGGCAACGGGGCGAGCCCAAGGCGGGCAAGAAGCGCGCGGGCCGTTTCGGCCTCTTCCTCCCCTGACAGCAACAAACGCACGGCCGCCTCGTAAGCGGACAGCGGCGGTGAAAGAAACTTCTCCATCGCCCGGATGAGCTTAAGCGCCGCCGGATGGGCGGAAAGGGCGGCAATGGCCGCTTTCAGTTTCCCCAAACCCTCAGCGAGCGGCACCCCGGTTTTGGCTGCCCATAGCGCGCGAAACACGGCTGAAGAGAACGGCAGCCGGCGGCGAAACAAATGGGCGAGCACGTCTTCGGCCGCGTCCGGCTGGCCGGTCTCTTTCACCGCTTCAGTCAGTGCGGCAATTTCCTCTTTCGTTGCAGCCGCGCCAGCTTTCAGCGCTTGGCGGAGCACCGGCAGCGCCGCATCCGGCAGTTTCCACGCTTTTTGCCACCGGCGCACCGCCTCTTCACCTGACGGAGCAGACGCCGGTTCGGAAAGGGGAATGGCTTTCCAATAAATTGTTCCTTGTCGTTCGTGAATTTCAAACAAATACAAACGTCCGACGGCAAGCGGCGCCTCCAAACGGGCGCGCACAAGCTGTCCGCCAGCGCGGACGAGCGCCGCCCGCTCCCCGGTTTCCATCTCCTCGACCCGCTCCACTCGGCCGACGACGGCCTGCCCCGGCTGAAACCGCCGGCTGGATGTCGCGTCGCGGACAGCGGTCGTTGGCATTGTCCGCTCCATGCGCTCGACCATTTCGTCCCATCCCTTCTTCTAGAGCTGCTCGCTCGCCTTCAGCACCTCCCTCACCGGTGCGAACGAACGACGGTGCTCAGGCGTAACGCCGTAGCGGCGGATCGCCTCGAAATGTTCCGGCGTTCCGTAGCCCATATGGCGCGCGAACCCGTATTGTGGATAGCGGCGATCCAGTTCTTTCATCCACCGGTCGCGCGTCACTTTGGCGATGACCGACGCAGCGGCGATTGAAGCGCTGTTGGCGTCTCCTTTTATGAGGCGCTGTTGCGGCAGTGGGCACGGCACCGCCATCGCATCAACAAGCAAATGTTCAGGCGGCGGGGAAAGGGCGTTCACCGCTTTCGCCATCGCTTGCCTTGTCGCTTCGTAAATATTCCTTTCATCGATCTCCGCCGCGCTGACGATGCCGATGCCGATGGCGACGGCGCACGCTTCAATTTGCGCAAACAATGCCTCGCGCTTTTCCGGCGTCAGCCGCTTCGAGTCGTCAAGCCCCGGCAAATAGGCGTCTTTCGGCAAGATGACCGCGGCGGCGACGACCGGGCCGGCCAGCGGGCCGCGCCCGGCCTCATCAATGCCGGCGATCCGTCTAACGCCAGCGGCGTATAGTTCCCTCTCATAACGCATTAGTTCTTCCCACCGCTGCTCGAAGGCGTGCCGGCGCGCTTTCTGCCTTTCAAAACGGGCAAGAAGCGCCTGCACGCTTTTTCGCTCATCCTGCCGCAGCATCTCCCAGCGCGGGTCGTCCGTGCCAAGCTTCGGAAGCAGCGCTTCAATGTCTTTCACCGTATACCGCTTCATGCTCCTCTCCCTCTTCTACTTATTACTATCGGCTCTGTTTGGCCGACCGTAAAGCACCGCCGGCAAAAAACGCCCGCCGGACGCGCTACGTCCGTGAAGCGGGCGTTTCAAAGCTTAAGCGGCCTAATTTTTCCGTGCGGATGTCATACAAAACGATGTCAGCCACTTTATCGTAGTCAACAGCGCCGCCTGACGTCAAGCAGCCGCGCCGCCTTCCGATGGCGTCAAACAAGGCGACGATGTCATCAGGAATGTCATCAAGGCCGTAGCGCTCCGCAAGCCGGTTGGGATAGTGAGTCGACAAAAAGCGGAGCGCATAGACGGCGACATCCTGCAAGTTTAAAATTTCGTCCTTAATGGCGCCGGTCACCGCCAACTTGTAGCCCACGTCCTCATCCTCAAATTTCGGCCATAGGATGCCTGGGGTATCAAGCAGCTCCATTTCTTTGCCCACTTTGATCCATTGCTGCGCTTTTGTCACCCCCGGCTTGTCGCCGGTTTTCGCGATATGGCGGCCGGCGAGCCGGTTGATCAGCGTCGACTTGCCGACGTTCGGGATGCCGACGATGAGCGCCCGAACCGGGCGCGGGTTTTTAATCCCTTTCGCCCGCATTTTCTCGAATTTGTCTTTCACCATCTCTTTCGCTGCCGCCGCGATTTGCCGGACTCCTGTTCCGCTTTGAGCATCGATGGGCAAAGCCAGCCGCCCTTGATCGTGGAAATAGCGGATCCACTGTTCGGTCACCGCCTCATCGGCCATATCAGCCTTATTGAGCAAAATGAGGCGCGGCTTTTGTCCGAGAATCTCGTCGATCATCGGGTTGCGCGAGGACATCGGCACACGGGCGTCAAGCAGCTCAAACGCTACGTCGATCAACTTTAATTTTTCTTGCACTTCCCGCTTGGCCTTCGCCATATGGCCGGGGAACCATTGAATCACTGTCATTGGCATCACCTGCCTCGTTTATTTCACAATCCGGGCGTCAGCCAACGGCCAATACACAAGATTCGCCTTGCCAACGACTTTGGACATCGGAATGAAGCCGATATGGCGGCTGTCTTTGCTGAAACGGCGATTGTCGCCCATGACAAACAAATGCCCCGGCGGCACCGTGCTTCGCCCGGTCAGTTCCTCCAAAGTGAACGATTCCGTCAGTGGACCGCCGTCGGACAACTGCTTTTTATACTCGTCCAAATACGGCTCTTCATACGGCTTGCCATTGATATAGAGCGTATCATTTTTGTATTCAATTCGGTCGCCCGGCAGGCCGATGACTCGCTTAATATAGTCTCTCCCTTCTTCAGCGTGAAAAACAATGATATCGAAACGGTGCGGCATGCCGATTTTATACGCCAGTTTATTGACGATCATCCGCTCATGGTTATGTAATGTCGGCATCATCGAATAACCGTCGACGATGATCGGAGCGAAAATAAAGTAGCGGATGCCCCCGGCGAGCAAGACGGCAACGACGATCGCTTTCATCCATTCACGCCATTCGCTTTTTTTCTGTTCCATTGTCCACCCACCTAAATCAAAGTTTGCAGTCGTGGATCACTACCGTAATCATCATTGGCGGTAGTGAAAAAAGGAGCTTGAAAGCAAGCTCCTTTTCCGCTGTGATCCACCGTTGTCCATTATTGCGCTGCGTTCGTATTTTCCTTGATGCGCGCCGCTTTGCCGCGAAGTTCGCGCAAGTAGTACAATTTCGCGCGGCGGACTTTCCCGCGGCGGATGACTTCCAGCTTGGCGATTTTCGGCGTATGCACCGGGAATGTGCGCTCAACGCCGACGCCATAGGACACTTTGCGGACCGTGAACGTTTCGCTGATGCCCGCTCCGCGCCGTTTAATGACGACACCTTCAAACACTTGGATGCGTTCGCGGTTGCCTTCGACGACTTTCACATGAACGCGCACCGTGTCGCCCGGGCGGAAATCCGGCAAATCCGTCCGCAGTTGTTCTTTCGTAATCTCTTGGATTAAATGATGCATCATGATCCACTCCTTCCACAGATGTTCATGCCAATGATCTCTTCATTGCAGCGGAACATCGTTTTCCATCCTCAAGCCAATCGCTTAAGGTCACACAAAAGACATGATAGCATAAACTGTTGACTCAGGCAATAGCTATTCGCGCTCCTTTTCCCACTCTTTCAGCCATTGCTTTTGCTTGTCTGTAAGCGGATATTCATCGAGCAAGTCCGGACGGCGCAAAAACGTGCGCCGGAGCGATTCCTTCTCGCGCCACTCGGCGATGAGCTGATGGTTGCCAGAAAGCAGAATATCCGGCACTTTCATGCCGCGGAAATCGGCCGGTCTTGTGTATTGCGGATACTCAAGCAGCCCAGAGCTGAACGAGTCATCGACCGGCGACGCCTCATTGCCGAGCACCCCGGGGAGAAGACGGACGACGCTGTCGACAATGACCATGGCGCCGAGTTCCCCGCCTGTTAAAATATAGTCGCCGATCGAAATTTCATCGGTTGCTAAATATTGGCGGATGCGTTCGTCATACCCTTCGTAATGGCCGCAAATGAGCACCAAATGCGTTTCTTTCGCCAGCTCTTCCGCCTTTTTTTGCGTGTAGCGCTCGCCTTGCGGGCAAAGCAAAATGATGCGGGCGCCAGGCGATCCAGCCGTCACGTGTTCCACCGCGTCAAAAATCGGCTGCGGCTTGAGCACCATGCCGGCGCCGCCGCCATACGGATAATCGTCGACCGTTTTATGCTTGTTGTCGGCAAACTCGCGAAAATCAATAAGGCGGATGTCGACGGCCCCTTTTTCTTGCGCCTTCTTTAAAATCGACTCGCTCAACACCCCGGAAAACATGCCGGGAAACAACGTTAAAATATCGATCCGCATCACTCGAGCAGCCCTTCCATCGGCCGGATGATGATCGTTTTCCGATCCGGATCGACGTGCAAAACGACCTCGTCAATGTACGGAATGAGCGCTTCCGATCCGTCTTCGCGCCGGACGACCCAGACGTCGTTCGCCCCTGGAGTCAAAATTTCCTTTACCGCGCCGATGGTCTCCCCGCCTTCTGTCACGACAGTGCAGCCGATGATCTCATGGAAATAATATTCCCCTTCCGCGAGTTCGCCGAGCTGGCTTTCCGGCACCTTCAGCATCGCTCCCTTAAACCGTTCCACATCGTTGATGCTGTCATAGCCTTCAAACGACAACAAGTCAAACGATTTATGGACGCGGTGGCTTTTCACCGTGACTTCAATCGGTTCCGTGTCCCGTTCGCGGAAAATGTACAGCTTGTTTCCTTTTTTATACCGTTCTTCAGGAAAGTCGGTGCGCGAAATGACGCGCACTTCGCCGCGAATGCCGTGCGTATTGACAATTTTTCCGACATTAAACCATCGTTCCATCGCTTTCATCCCTTCTTAGCGAATCTCTTTGACGACGCCGTCTTCAATGATGATGGCGCGCGTTTTTGTCACCTCTTCCCAACGGTCGCCGACGTTCACCTCAACGAGCGCCTCGACTTCCCGCTCTTTCAATTCGCTCCCTAACGGTAGCATATGTAATTGTTCGAGCTGAAACTCAAGCAGTTTCATTTTCTCCATCCGCTCGTCGATCTCTTTGGCAAAATATTGTTTCACTAAAGCGGGCGGATAGTTTCCGCTTTTCTCCATTCGTTTCTGTTCAAAACGAAGCTGGTCGCACTCGCGCTCGAGCTGCTGCTTGCGCGCCAAAAACGCGGCGGCAAGCTCTTGTTTGCTCCGTTCGGTGACGATTTGCCGCACCTCAACCGTTTGAATGAGCTTCATCCTCTTCCCCCTTTTGACACGGAATGAACGGCACCCGGGCCATTTTTGCGCCCTTTGGCATCATATCAAAAAAGGGAGAGGAACATCCTCACCCTTTGTCTTTCACTTGCACAACAACCCGCTTTGGCGATCCGGCCGCGGCGGCGGCAACGACCGTGCGAATCGCCTGGATCGTCCGCCCTTGTTTGCCGATCACTTTGCCAGTGTCGTCTTCATGCACGGACAGCTCATAGATGACGGCCGTCTCTTCTTCGCGGCGTTCAACCGCCACCGCCTCCGGATGATCGACAAGCGCCTTGACGATCGTTTCAATGAGCGGCTTCATGTGCATCTCGCTTATTTGCCGTATTTCAAGTTATGGAACTTCTCTAAAATGCCTTGCTTCGACAGCAAGCTGCGCACCGTATCCGATGGTTTGGCGCCGTTTTGCAGCCATTTGAGCGCCAATTCCTCATCGATTTTCACTTGCGCCGGCTCAGCGACCGGATCGTACGTGCCGATCGTTTCGATAAAACGACCGTCGCGCGGCGAGCGCGAATCAGCTACCACGATGCGATAGAATGGTTTTTTCTTTGTCCCCATGCGTTTTAAACGAATTTTTACTGCCATAGTCAGTACGCACCTCCGTATAGAGTTCACACAAGATAGTATATTAACAATTCTTTTTCCGTTTGTAAAGGTTTTTCGCTTAACAGATCTTCATTTACATAAATGGAAAACGGAATCCTTTCTTTTTCCCTTTTGGCATATTCGTCATCATTTTCATCATTTTTTTCATCTCGTCAAATTGCTTCAAAAGCCGGTTTACTTCCTGCACCGTCGTGCCGCTTCCTTTGGCGATCCGCTTTTTGCGGCTAGCGTTGATGATTTCCGGATGCGTTTTCTCTTCTTTCGTCATCGAGCGGATGATCGCCTCAACGCGGGCGATTTGCTTTTCATCGACTTGGATGTTGGCGAGCCCTTTGATTTTGTTGGCGCCCGGCAGCATTTTAATCAGTTCGTCAAGCGGTCCGAGCTTGCGCACTTGGCCGAGCTGCTCCAAAAAGTCGTCAAGCGTGAAGGTGGCCGTGCGCATTTTTTGTTCGAGCTCCTTCGCCTTCTCTTCGTCGACGGCCGCCTGCGCTTTTTCGATGAGCGTCAGGACATCGCCCATGCCTAAAATGCGCGACGCCATTCGCTCCGGATGGAACGGCTCCAAAGCGTCAAGTTTTTCGCCCATCCCAGCAAACTTGATCGGCGCTCCGGTGACGGCGCGAATCGACAGCGCCGCCCCGCCGCGCGTGTCGCCGTCCAGCTTCGTCAAAATCACCCCGGTGATGCCGAGCTGCTCATGGAAGCTTTGTGCGACATTGACGGCATCTTGCCCGGTCATGGCGTCAACGACGAGGAAAATTTCATCCGGCTTGACCGCTTCTTTCATTTGCTTCAGTTCATCCATGAGCGCTTCATCAATGTGGAGGCGGCCGGCTGTGTCGATGAGCACGTAATCATAATGCTCTTCTTTCGCCCGCTCGAGCGCCTGTTTCGCGATTTCAACCGGATTGGCGTGCTCGCCTAACGAAAAGACAGGCATGTCGAGCTGCTTGCCAAGCGTCTCAAGCTGTTTGATCGCCGCCGGGCGGTAAACGTCGGCAGCCACCAGAAGCGGCTTCCGGTTATGCCGTTTGCGCAGCAAGTTGGCCAGCTTCCCGGTGGTCGTCGTTTTCCCGGCCCCTTGCAACCCGACCATCATCACAACGGTCGGCGGTTTCTTCGCGACAGCGATTTGGCTTTGCTCACCGCCCATTAACGCCGTCAGCTCTTCCTTGACGATTTTGATCACTTGCTGGCCCGGCGTTAAGCTTTTCATCACTTCCTGCCCGACAGCCCGCTCGCTCACCTGTCTGATGAAATCTTTGACGACTTTAAAGTTGACGTCAGCTTCCAAAAGCGCAAGGCGCACTTCGCGCATCATCTCTTTGACATCCGCTTCGGTGACTTTCCCTTTGCCGCGGATGCGGTTCATCACCTGCTGCAAACGTTCAGACAGTCCTTCAAACGCCATGGCGGCCACCCCCTTTTTTAATCAAGTTCGTCAAGCTCGCGGACTAGCGCCGCCAATTCGGCGTCAGCGCCGTAGCGCCGGCTGATGTAGTCTTTCAGCCGCTCGATGATCTGCCGCCGCCGTTCATATTTTCGCAGCAGCCCGAGCTTCTCTTCATACTGCTCCAGCATCGCTTCTGTACGCCGGATGTTATCGTACACCGCCTGGCGGCTCACCTCATATTGTTCGGCAATTTCCCCGAGGGAGTAGTCGTCCAAGTAGTAAAGCGCCATATAGTTGCGCTGTTTCGGCGTCAACAGCGCTTGGTAAAAATCGTATAAATAGTTCATGCGCATCGTTTTTTCCAGCACCGGACTCTCCCTCCCTCATTGTTAAGTAAAATACCTTTACAAAAATGTAGTGTACCGTCTTTTCGGCAAGGTGTCAAGGGATGGAACGGACAAAGGGCTTATCGGTTACACCCCCGTGGACGTAACAACAAAGGGCGCTCCATTGTTTTGGGAGCACCCTCTGTTGGCTTGTTTATGATTCCAGCAAATCAGCAAACAATCCGTAGACGTACTGTTCTGGATCGAACACTTGCAAATCGTCCATCTTCTCGCCGAGGCCGACGAGTTTCACCGGGATGGCCATCTCGTTGCGAATGGCAAGCACGATGCCGCCTTTCGCCGTGCCGTCAAGCTTCGTCAACACGATGCCGGTCACATCGGTCGCTTCTTTAAACAGCTTGGCTTGGCTCATCGCGTTTTGCCCGGTCGTCGCATCCAACACAAGCAGTACTTCATGCGGAGCGCCCGGAATTTCGCGGCTGATGACGCGTTTCACTTTTTCGAGCTCTTTCATTAAATTCACTTTGTTTTGCAGCCGCCCGGCCGTGTCGCATAACAATACGTCAACGCCGCGCGCTTTCGCCGCTTGAATCGCATCATACATGACCGCCGCTGGATCGGAGCCGGCCGCCTGCTTAATGACGTCGACCCCAACGCGCTCGCCCCACGCTTCGAGCTGCTCGATCGCCCCGGCGCGGAACGTGTCGCCAGCTGCCAACAAGACGGATTTCCCTTCCGATTTCAGCTTATGGGCGAGCTTGCCGATCGTTGTCGTTTTGCCGACGCCGTTGACACCGACGAACAAAATGACCGTCAGCCCGCCTTCTTGTATATTCAAAGCGGAAAGTTCTTTGTCATCGGCGCCGGCGCGGTAAATGTCAACGAGCTTTTCGGCGATGACGTCGCGCATTTGCGCCGGGTCTTGAATGTTGCGGCGCTTCACTTCCATTTTCAGCTCATCGACAAGTTCCATGACGGTCGTGACGCCCACATCCGCGGCGATCAAAATTTCCTCAAGCTCTTCAAAAAACTCTTCATCCACTTTCCGATAACGGGCGATGAGGTCGTTCACTTTCCCGGCGAGCGAATTTCGCGTTTTTGACAGCCCTTCTTTAAACTTTTCGGTTACGGCATCCGCTTGCTTTGTCCATTTTTCTTTCCATTTTTGAAAAAAACCCATCCAAAGCGCCTCCTTTCCATTATGACCGCACGAGCTCCTTCGAATCTTCCAAACGGACAGAAACAAGCTTTGAGACGCCCGATTCTTGCATCGTGACGCCGTACAGCACGTCCGCTTCTTCCATCGTCCCTTTTCGATGGGTGATGACGATAAACTGCGTGTCGCGGCTGAACCGTTTTAAATATTGGGCATACCGCTGCACGTTCGCTTCATCAAGCGCCGCTTCGACTTCATCAAGGACGCAAAACGGCACCGGGCGCACCTTTAAAATCGAAAACAAGAGGGCGATCGCCGTCAGCGCCCGTTCGCCGCCGGAAAGCAAGCTTAAATGTTGCAGCTTTTTCCCCGGAGGCTGAGCGACGATGTCGATCCCAGTCTCAAGCAAGTCGTTCGGATCGGTCAGCCGCAAATCGGCGCGCCCGCCGCCGAACAGCTCGCCAAATACCTCGCCAAAATGGGCGCGGATTTGTTCAAACGTCGCGAAAAATCGTTTTTTCATTTCATCGTCCATTTCATCAATGACTTGGTGGAGCGTCGCCTTCGCCTCTTCCAAATCGGTTTTTTGCTCGCTTAAAAAGCGGTGCCGTTCGGAAACTCGTTCGTATTCATCGATCGCCCCCAAGTTGACGGTGCCGAGCTCCTCCATGGCGCGCTTGATCAGCTTCACCCGCTTGCGCGCCTCATCGGCGCCGATCTCAAGCGGGTACGCGGAGCGAGCCGCTTCAAACGACAGCCCATACTCTTCGCGCAGACGGACAAGCAAATTCTCAAGCTCCACATCAAGCCGGTTCAACTTTACTTCTTCGTCTTTCACGACATCGGCGAGCTGTTTATGCTGCCGCTTCGTCTCTTTCCATTCCTGTTCCAAATGTTCAAGACGGCGTTGGAAATCGAGCCGCTGTTCGCGACGGCTCGCGATCAGCTCCAATGTCTTTTGCTTGTCCTCAAGCTTTTGCTCTCGCAGCTGCTCAATCTCTTCCTCGTTCCATTCCGGCGCCTCCATTTCCGCATCCAAAGCGGCTCGTTCGCGCTCTGCTTCTTTGAGCCCACGGATCGTTTCGGCAAGCTCCGCTTCCCATTCTTCCACTTTCCGGCGTGCATGTTTCACGCGCTCTTTCGTTTCCGCCAAGGCGATTTTTTGCTCCGTGATCGCTGCCTGGAGCGCCTCTTTCGTCGTTTGCTCCGTCTGTTTTTGCGCCTGCAGCCGGCTGATGTCGTCATCGATCGCCTGCAGTTTCTCGGCAAGCTGCTCAAGCTGCCTGTCAATGGCGCCGAGGCGGCGGTTGAGCTCTGCCATTTCGCGCTCGTCGTTCGCCTTTTCTTCATCATACAGTGCAAGCCGCTCGTCGATCCGTTTTTTCTGCCATTCGAGCTCGCGTTGCTCGTCCTTTTGTCTTTGCAGGGCCTCCCGAAGCGCCGCAACCTCTTCTTGCAGCGCGTCCGCCTGCGCTTCCTGCTCCGCCAGCTCGTGTCGTTTTGCGGCAACAGCCCGCTCAAGCCGAGCGATCGTTTCATCCATTTCCTGCAGTTTGGCCGAAAGCGTCTCAAGCTCGCGGTTTCGACTTAGCAACGACGCGGTCTTTTTCGCCGCCCCGCCGCCGGTCATCGCCCCGCCAGGGCTGACGACATCACCGTCCAATGTCACGAGGCGATAGCGATAGTGAAGAAGCTTGGCCAGCTCATTCGCGCCTTTTAAATCGGCTGTCACGATGACATGGCCGAGCAAATGGGCGATCGCCGCCCTATAGGCGCGGTCGTATTCGACGAGCTCGCTTGCGATGCCGACAAACGCCGGATGGCGGTCAATCGCCGCCCGCTCCCGTTCGGAAAGCGCGCGCGCTTGGATGACGTCAAGCGGCAAAAACGTCGCGCGCCCGTAGCCGTTCGTTTTCAAATAGTGAATCGCTTGCCGCGCCGCCTGTTCGCTGTCAACGACGATATGCTGCATCGCCCCGCCGAGCGCCGTTTCAATCGCCGTCTCATAGCGGTCCGGCACGCGAATGAGCTCAACAATGGCGCCATGAATGCCGGGCAGAAGGTCGCGCGCCTTTAATACTTCTTTTACTCCTTGGACAAAACCGGAATAATCATGTTGCATCTCTTCCAACCATTGCTGGCGCGCTTTGGTTTGCTGCCGGTATTGGCGCGCCTGATGCAGCAACGCTTCATGCTGCTCGAGCTCCGTTTTTTGCGCTGCGAGCGCCGCGGCGAGAGCGGCTTGTCTGTTATGCGCTTCCGTCAGCGCCTGTTCGAGGCGGGTCTGCTCGGCCCATAAAGCCGCCCGCTTCTGCTCGAGCTGTTCACGTTCGGCGAGATGGCGGCGGTTCGCTTCATCGAGCGCCGTCCGTTTGGCATGCAGCTTGCCAAGCGCCTGCTCCACATGTGCGCGTTCGTTTTTCAACGCCGCCTGTTCATGAACAAGGTCGATGTAATCACCTTTTCGCCGCTCGATTTCTTCTTCAATGTCGGCTTCATGCGCCGAAAACAAAGCCTGTTTTTCTTTCAGCTCCCGCTCGAGCGCTGCGGCGCCCGCCTCAAGCCGGGCGAGTTCCTCCCGCTCGGCATGCAGCTGCTCCGTCAAGCGGCGCCGTTTCGCAGCCAGTGCAGCCGTTATGTTGTCCAGCTGCGCTTTTCGCCTCGCGGCATGCTTTTTTCTCTCTTTCAATACTTCTTTCCGCCCTTCGAGCTTCTCAAGCTCTTCGCTGGCTAAAAGAAGCACTTGCTGCAAACCGTCGATCGATTCGTCAATGGCGGTCATTTGATCGCGGAGCTGTTCGATTTGGGCTTCCATTTTCTGCAACGCCGCCGCCAGCGCCACTTCGTCCCGCTGGTGCCCATCAAGCGCTTCCTTCAACTCATTCCATTGCCCGCGCAGCTGCTCGATGTCGTGAACCATCAGCGCCACTTCAAATCGCTCGAGCTCTTCGCGTTTTTCCAAAAACTCTTTGGCGAGCGACGCCTGCATGCGGAGCGGCTCAAGCTGCTGTTCGAGCTCGTGCAAAATATCGTTGACGCGGTGCAAGTTGTCTTGCGTCTCCGCTAGCTTCGCCTCCGCCTTTTTTTTCCGCAGCTTGTACTTCAACACGCCGGCCGCTTCTTCAAAAATCGTGCGCCGCTCTTCCGGTTTGCTGCTTAAAATCTCTTCGACCCGGCCTTGGCCGATGATGGAAAACGCCTCCTTGCCGAGCCCGGAATCGAGAAACAAATCGACGATGTCTTTCAAACGGCACGGCTGGCGGTTGATGAAAAACTCGCTCTCCCCCGAGCGATAGACGCGCCGGGTCACGCTCACTTCCTGGTACTCAAGCGGCAAAAAGCCGTCTTCATTGTCGAGTGTGATCGTCACTTCAGCCACATTGAGCGGCTTGCGCGATTCGCTGCCGGCGAAGATGACGTCTTCCATTTTCGCCCCGCGCAACGATTTTGCTGATTGCTCACCGAGCACCCAACGGATCGCATCGGTAATGTTGCTTTTGCCGCTCCCGTTCGGACCGACGACCGCCGTCACACCAGGGACAAACTCGATCGATACACGGTCGGCGAACGATTTAAAGCCGATCACATCCAATCGTTTCAGGAACATGGTATGACGCCTCACCATCTTTCCACTGTGATCCACCACAAACACCCCGGAGCCCTTTTTGGAAACCGAGACGTTCGATCTTTTCATCCTACCATATGAGCTATCGAAAAAAACGCCTTTCTTCCCCCGCTCAAGGCGCGCATGTTCATCGAAACACCCATGAGCAGCGTTTGCTCTCCATCCCTTCGCACGTTCACAGAAAAAAGACTGACGTAACAGCGCCAGCCTTCACTGCTGATCGGCAGCCCGCAACGTTTCGAGCGCCATTTGCGCCGCATGTTGTTCGGCTTCCTTTTTCGAGCGGCCGACGCCGATGCCAAGCTCTTGGCCGTTTAACGCTACGCGGGCGACAAACTCCTTGTTGTGGGCCGGACCTTTTTCCTCCAAAATGGCGTATTCAAGCGTTCCGCTGCCGTCCCGCTGCACCAATTCCTGCAGCTGGCTTTTAAAATCCATCACATGAGAAAAAGCACCTTCATCAATTTTCGGAAACATCGTTTTCTCCAAAAAGCGGATGACCGCGTCCATTCCTTGATCCAAATACAAAGCGCCGATGAACGCCTCAAAGACGTCTGCCAAGAGCGCCGGACGCGTCCGCCCGCCGGTCAGCTCCTCGCCTTTGCCGAGCAAGACGAGCTCGCCGAACGACAGGGCGTTGGCAAATTTCACAAGCGACGGCTCGCAGACGATGGCCGCCCTCAGCTTCGTCAATTGCCCCTCGCTCATATGCGGGAACTTTTGAAATAAATATTGAGAAACGGTCAGCTCCAGCACGGCATCGCCTAAAAACTCAAGCCGTTCATTGTCTTCGTGAAGCCGCCGCCGATGCTCATTCACATACGATGAATGGGTGAACGCTTGAATCAACAGCTTTTCGTTTCGAAAGGTGATGCCGATTTTTTTTTGCAGCTCTTGAAACTTCGCCCGCCTCTTTTCATGGATGCGCTCTTTATCTTTTTGTTTTGACATAAAAATGCCCTCCGACTTCGTTCCAGAACAAAATGGCCGTGTCTTCTTCTATTATATCCGTTCTCCGGTCCGCTACGCGAGCGGGAATCGTGCGCTTTTTTCCGCAAGGCCCGCCGAGCATCCCTGAAAAAGCAGAGAAAGCCCCGTTCGAAGCAACGGGACTTTGCAAAAAAGCAGCATTACAGACGACTTTTTATGTAGTTCACAGCGTCTCCGACTGTGACGATTTTTTCCGCCTCTTCATCGGAAATTTCCATGTTGAATTCATCTTCAAGTTCCATGACGAGTTCGACGATGTCGAGCGAGTCAGCGCCCAGGTCGTCCTTAAACGACGCCTCGAGCGTCACTTGCGATTCGTCAACCCCCAGCCGGTCAACGATGATTTTCGTTACACGTTCCAATACATCGGCCATTGCGTTCACCTCCCTTCATGATTATAGTCGATTGGCAGAAAAAATACTAGCGCTGTTTTTCTTACGGCATCACCATGCCGCCGTCAACATGAAGCGTCTGTCCAGTCATGTAGCTCGCGGCGTCGGAAGCGAGGAAAGCGACGACGCGGGCGACATCATCCGGCTCGCCAAAGCGGGCGAGCGGAATTTGCTTTAACATTTCCGCCTTCAGCTCCGGGCTGAGCGCTTCGGTCATATCGGTCGTAATGAATCCTGGTGCGACGGCGTTAACGGTGATGTTGCGGCTGGCGAATTCGCGCGCCGCCGTCTTCGTCAGCCCGATGACGCCGGCCTTGGCGGCGACATAGTTCGCCTGCCCCGGATTGCCGATCACGCCGACGACCGAAGCAATGTTGACGATCCGCCCATAGCGCTGCTTCATCATCGGGCGCGTTGCCGCCTTCGTACAAAGAAATACTCCTTTTAAGTTCGTGTTAATCACGGCATCCCATTCTTCTTCTTTCATCCGCATCAATAAATTGTCGCGTGTAATGCCGGCGTTGTTGACCAAAATATCGAGGCGGCCAAAATGGTCAATCGTCGTTTTCACCATGCGCTCAACATCTTCAGCGCGGGCGACGTCCGCCTGCACGGCGATCGCTTCGCGGCCGAGCGAGCGGATGGCCTCGACAACTTCATTCGCTTTCGCCTCGCTGCCGGCGTAATTGACGGCAACGTTCGCCCCTTGGCGGGCAAGCTCCAGAGCGACCGCCCGGCCAATGCCGCGCGACGCCCCGGTCACAAGAGCAATTTTTCCTTCGAGCATCGCTTTATTCCCCTTTCAGCACCGCAACGGTCGCTTCGAAGGAAGCAAGATCGTTCACCGCATAAACGCGGGCGTTGCGGTCGATTTTTTTCACAAGGCCGGACAACACTTTTCCCGGACCGATTTCGACAAACGTGTCGACGCCAAGCGAAAGAAGCGTGCGCACCGACTGCTCCCAACGCACCGGCGAATACAGTTGTTCAATGAGAAGGCGGGCGATGTCCTCTTTTTTCGTCACCGGCTCAGCAGTCACATTGGCGACGACCGGAATGACGGCGTCACGAATCACCAAACTGTCAAGAACCGCTTTCAGTTTTTCTGCCGCCGGCTTCATGAGAGCGGAGTGGAACGGACCGCTCACCTCAAGCGGAATGACGCGTTTGGCGCCGCGTTCTTTCAAAAGCTGAGCCGCTTTTTCCACTCCGGCTTTCGAGCCGGAGATGACAATTTGCCCCGGGCAGTTGAAGTTGGCCGGCTCGACCGGATCGCCTTGGGCGGCGATTTCATTTGTCACTGCTTCAAGCGCATCAGCGTCCATCCCAAGCACCGCCGCCATCGTCCCTTCACCGGCCGGCACCGCTTCATCCATCAGCTCACCGCGGCGGCGCACCGCGTAGACGGCATCGGCAAACGACATGGCGCCGGCGGCGACAAGCGCCGTATATTCGCCTAAGCTGTGGCCGGCAACATAGTCCGCTTTCAGCCCAGCGCCGTCGACAAGCTGGAGCAAGGCGATGCTGGCGGTCAAGAGCGCCGGCTGGGCGTTATATGTCAACGTCAGCTCTTCTTGCGGTCCGTTGAACATGAGCTTGGAAAGCGCGAATCCAAGCCGCTCGTCAGCCTCCGCGATGACGGCACGGGCGCGGTCGTCATGCTCGGCAGCGTCTTTCGCCATGCCGACCGTCTGCGATCCTTGGCCAGGAAATAAAAAGGCGATTTTCCCCATTTTTGATTCCTCCTTTACCGATTATGCCCGTTCCAGCTCCGCTCTGATCGTGCCGATGACATCATGAACCACCATCTCTCGCGCCTGGCGGATGGCGTGGAAGATGGCGTTCGCATCGGACGACCCGTGCGCTTTAATGACCGGAGCATTTAAGCCAAACAGCGCCGCGCCGCCATACTCCGAGTAGTCCATCATTTTTTTCAGCCCGGCGAGCTTTGGCTTGAGGACGGCGGCGGCCAGCTTCGCCGCGACGCCGCTTGTCAGCGTCTGCTTGAGCAAGGAAAAGAGCGCCATCGCCGTCCCTTCAATCGTTTTTAACGCAACATTGCCGGCAAAGCCGTCGGCGACAACAACATCAGCCACTCCTTGCAGCAGATCGCGCGCTTCGACATTGCCGATGAAATGAAGGTTCGTTTCCTTGAGCAAGGCAAACGCCCGTTTCGTTGTTTCGTTTCCTTTTTGGTCTTCCGTTCCGACGTTCAGCAAGCCGATGCGCGGTTTTTCGACGCCGCGCACGTTCTTTGCGTACACATGTCCCATCAAAGCGTATTGCTGCAAATGTTCCGGCTTTGCATCGACGTTGGCGCCGACATCCAGAAAGACAAAGCCGCGCCCATCCAACGTCGGCAGCGTCGGGGCGAGCGCCGGGCGGTCGATGCCGGCTGCCCGCCCGACGACAAACAGTCCGGCTGCCATGAGCGCCCCGGTATTGCCGGCGGAAATGCAGGCAGCGGCGCGCCCTTCTTTCACTTCTTCCGCCATGCGCACCATCGACGAGTTCTTTTTGCGCCGCACTGCCCGCACCGGCTCATCATCTGCTTCGATCACTTCGTCGGTGTGGATGATCGAAATGCGCTCTTCACCCGTCACATGCGGGCGAATTTTCTCTTCATCGCCAATCAGCGTAATCTCGATGTCAGGGAAATGGGCGGCGGCCATAAGCGCCCCGCGCACGATTTCGCCCGGGGCATGGTCTCCACCCATGGCATCAACCGCGATATTCATTGCTGTCCCCATCCTTTTTCTCTATGTTTGAACGATACATTTCAAACGTACCAGAAAAGACGAGCTCCTGGCCGACGTAGCTGTTCACCTCGACGATTGTGCGCCCGTGCGCCGTTTTTCCGGTCACTTTCGCTTTGGCTACGACCCGCTCCCCTTCTTTCACTTGGCGCACAAAACGAATGGTCGCTTTCGCTGTCAGCGCCAGTTCATCATGGATGACAGCGACGGCAAGCGAGTTGGCCTGAGCGAACAAATGATGGCCGCGGGCGATGCGGGTGCGCCGAAAGACGTGCTCCTCTTTCACATCGAAAATCGAAATGGCGCTCGCATCCGGCTCGATGTCAATAATGTCGCCGATCACTTCTTCAAGCGGCAACGCCCGCACTTTATCAGCGAACGACTGGCGGGCGACATTCTTGATGCGCTCACGCAGTTCGGGAATCGACAGCTCAAGCCGATCAAGGCGGATCGTCTGCACGCTGACCGAAAATTTTTCGGCGAGCTCTTCATCGGTGATAAACGGGTTTTCCCGGATCGTCTCCTGCAACAACCGTTGCCGTTCGCGTTTGCTTTTTCTCATCGATTCGTGACACCGTCCGATTTTATGACTAGGTACTAAAAGTAATATATAATATCAAAAAACGAAATGCAAGCACAAAAAATGAACAGCGCCACATGCTGTCGGCCGCTGTGGATCCGACGCCCCCCTCGCCAAACGGCTTTCTGCTCCATCCTCGAGGCCCACAAACGAAATAGTGGGACAGGCATCTCCTGCCTCCTCCGTCCGAGCAATAAAAATATAGGCTTCCACTGGCCAAAAAATCAATTACCATAAAAAACAGCGGGGCGCGAATGCGCCGGCGCCTCCTCCCCTGTCTATTAATCTAGCTTTTCCCCATCGAGTATGCCGGACGCTTCCAGCTCGGCGCGCAGCCCGGCGTACGCCTCATCGCGCCAAAACGCGGCCGAGGAAACGAGCTTGGCGGCATCGCGGCGGGCGACTTCCAAAATGCGGTAATCATGCACTGGATCGCCGTAGCGGAATTCCGGGAGCCCGCTTTGTTTTGTACCGAAAAAATCGCCCGGACCGCGCAGCTCCAAATCTTTTTCGGCCAACACAAACCCATCGGCCGTTTCCGTCATGATGCGCATTCGTTCTTTGCCGACTTCCGATTTCGGGTCGGCGATCAAAATGCAGTACGACTGGGCGTCGCCGCGCCCGACCCGCCCGCGCAGCTGATGGAGCTGGGCGAGGCCAAACCGTTCGGCGTCGTAAATGACCATCACCGTCGCATTCGGTACATTCACGCCGACTTCAACGACCGTCGTCGAGACGAGCACATGGATGCGGTTTTCGCTGAACGCCCTCATGACGCGTTCTTTTTCGTCGGCCGACAGCCGGCCGTGCATCAAGCCGATCTCATATTTCCCGCGATAATAATGGACAAGCTGGCTATGGACATCGATGGCGTTTTGCACATCCAATTTGTCCGACTCCTCAATGAGCGGACAGATGACATACGCCTGATGACCACGGCGCAATTCCTTTTCGATAAAATCGAGCACGCGGGAGAACTGATGATGCTTCACCCAATACGTCTCGACTTTTTTTCGTCCGGCCGGCATTTCATCGAGCACCGATACGTCCATGTCGCCGAACGCCGTAATGGCGAGTGTGCGCGGAATCGGCGTCGCCGTCATCATCAATACATCCGGTGCATGCCCTTTCTCACGCAAAACGCGGCGCTGTTCGACGCCAAACCGGTGCTGCTCGTCCGTAATAACGAGGCCGAGCCGGCGAAACTGCACTCCTTCTTGAATCAAGGCGTGCGTGCCTACGACGATATCAATTGTTCCTTCTTCCAGTTCGGCAAGCACCGCTTTGCGCTGCTTTCCCTTCACTGAGCTTGTCAAGAGCGCGATCGTCACATCCGTATCGGCAAACAGCTCGGCGAGCGAGCGGGCGTGCTGTTCAGCCAGAATTTCCGTCGGCACCATCAGCGCTCCTTGAAATCCGGACAAAGCGGCGGCGTAAAGAGCGACAGCGGCAACGACCGTCTTGCCAGAACCGACGTCGCCTTGCAAAAGCCGGTTCATTTGCCGCGGCGAGCGCATGTCCGCCAAAATTTCGCCGATGACACGGCGCTGGGCGTTCGTCAAGACAAACGGCAATCCGGAAAGAAAGGACGAAAGCCGCTCTTCAGAAAACGAATGAACGACGCCGCGCCGCTCATCGCGCATCAATCGACGGAGCGCCTGCATTTTCAGCTGGTACAACAAAAACTCCTCATAGATGAGCCGGCGCCGCGCCTGATGCAATTCTTCGCGCGTGCGCGGAAAATGAAGGGCGCGGAGCGCTTCTTGTTTGTCGACAAGGCGATAAGCGCGGCGCAAAGCGGGCGGCAACGGGTCGGGAATGTGCTCGCCAAACTGTTCGAACGCCGCTTTCATCAACCGGCGCATCGTTTTCACCGTCAGTGGGCTGCGCACGGAGTAAACCGGCTCGATGCCGGTGGTCTCCGGAGCCGGTCCGAACCGAAGCTCGTAGGCGTTGATCGTTTGCCGATGCCGGTCCCATTTGCCGATCACCGTCACCGTCTCGTTCAGGGCGATTTTTTCCTTCAAATAGGGACGGTTGAAACAAACGACGGTGATCAAGTAGCGATCGGCCAGCATGCGGAAGGAAAGGCGCGATTTTTTCTTTCCGTAATACGTCAACAGCGGGGCGCTGTATACTTTTCCTTCCACTGTCACTTTTTCTTCATGGCGGACGGCGGCCAAATCTTTTTGTTCGTAATCATCATAGCGGTACGGGGCGTACGCAAGCAGCTCACCGACCGTCGCGATGCCGATGTCGGCAAGCGCCGCCGCCGTCTCTTCACCGATGCCTTTGACCGCCGTCACCGGCTGCTGCATCGCTTCGTTCACTTCGATGCCGCAGAAGCGCCGAAAATGCGGGCCGCAATGGCGCGGCCAGTCGGCGTCGCGGCCAACCCCCCTTGCGCCGTTTCTTTGAGCGCCACCGGCATGGCTGCACCGATGCGATACATCGCTTCAATCACTTCATCGCACGGGATGCGGCTTTTAATGCCGGCTAGCGCCATATCCGCAGCGATCATGGCGTTCGCCGCCCCCATCGCGTTCCGCTTGACGCACGGCACTTCGACCAGGCCAGCAACCGGGTCGCATACTAATCCCAACATATTTTTTAAGGCGATGGCCATCGCTTCGGCCGCTTGAGCAGGCGTCCCACCGGCCAGCTCAACCAGCGCCGCGGCGGCCATGCCGGCCGCCGACCCAACTTCGGCTTGACAGCCGCCGGCGGCGCCGGAAATCGAGGCGTTGTTGGCGACAATGTAGCCAAACGCCCCGGCTGTAAACAAAAACTCAATCATTTCCATTCTTGTCGTCCGCAGCTTCTCTTTCACGGCAAACAGCGTCCCCGGGACGACGCCGGCCGCCCCAGCCGTCGGCGTGGCGCAAATGACGCCCATCGCTGCGTTCACTTCGTTGGTCGCCATGGCTTTGCTGACGGCGTCTAAAATCGTCTCTCCGGACAAAAAACGGCCGCCCTCAATATAACGCTGCATCCGCACCGCATCTCCGCCCGTCAATCCGGAGCGGGACACAACCCCTTCGAGTCCCCTCTCGACGGCGCGCTCCATGACGGCTAGATGGTGATCCATTTGCGCGATCACCTCTTCCCGGCTTCGCCCGCTCACTTCCACTTCCTGACGAATCATCACTTCAGCGATTTTGATGCTGTCCTTTTCGGCCAACGCCACAAGTTCAGCCACATTGCGAAACATTTGATTCCCACCTGTCCTCTCTCCATCATGGCTTATCTTCTTTGATGCACATCAACATGAAACCGATTTCTTTTCAATCCGCAAGCTTCGCCACTTGAATGATGTTCGGCAGCTGCTCCAATTCTTGAATCAGATCATCGGTCAACGGCTGGTCAACTTCGATCGCCATGAGCGCCTCTTTCCCTTTCTCCTTGCGCGACACTTCCATATGGCCGATGTTGATTTTCTGTTTCGCCAACACCGAAGCCACCGCCCCAATCGTCCCATACCGGTCATTATGCATAATGAGCAGCGCCGGATGGTGGCCAGACAGCTTCAAGGCAAACCCATTCAATTCGACGATTTCGATTTTGCCGCCGCCGATCGAAATGCCGACGAGCTCAAGCTCGCCTTCATCATCGCCAATCCGCAGGCGCGCCGTATTCGGATGATGCGGAATCGCCTCCTCGGCGGAAAACGACACATCTACACCTTCCGCTCGGGCGATCTCAAGCGCATTCGGAAGACGTTCATCGAACGTGTCAAACCCAAGCAGCCCGGCGACAATGGCAACGTCGGTGCCATGCCCCCGATACGTTTCGGCAAATGAGCCGTAAAACGAAATGCGCGCCCACGTCGGCTTTCGGCCAAACAACTTGCGCGCAACCAAACCGATGCGCACCGCCCCGGCCGTATGTGAACTTGACGGCCCGACCATCACCGGGCCAATGATATCAAAGACGCTTTTGTATTTCATCTCCGCTATTCCTCCACAAAACAGAAAAATAAGAAAAATAGAAGGGAATGCTCCCTTCTATTATTCTAACATATTATTCGACGGAAATGATAAATGGATACAGCGGCTGCTTTCCGTTATGCACTTCCACTTCGACCCCGTCATGTTTTGTTTCCAAATAGGCAACGACTGTTTCCACATCGATCTCCGTTGCGTCTTCGCCGTACAAAATGGTCACGATTTCGCTTTCTTCATCAATGAGCGCATCAAGCAGCCGCTTCGTTACGGCGAGTTTGTCTTTGTCAGCGGCAATAATGCGGTCATCCCATAACCCCATGTAATCGCCCTTTTGAATCTCGATGCCGTCAATCGTCGTATCGCGCACGGAAAATGTCACTTGCCCCGTTTTCACTCGCGACAGCGCCGCCGTCATCGCCCGCTCATTTTGCTCGGCCGATTGCGCCGGATTGAACGCCAAGAGCGCCGCCAGACCTTGCGGAACCGTTTTCGACGGGATGACGATCACCCGCTGTTCGGAAAGCTCCGCCGCTTGTTTTGCCGCCATCACAATGTTTTTGTTGTTTGGCAGCACAAACACCGTTTCCGCGTTGGCGAGGCGGATGGCGTCAGCGATTTCTTCCGTGCTCGGGTTCATCGTTTGCCCACCTTCAATGATGGCGTGTGCACCGATGCTCCGAAACAGTTCAGCCACGCCAGCGCCCATGGCGACGGCGACGATGCCGTACGGCTTTGCTTCCTCTTTGGCAACGCCAGGAAGCGTTTTTGCCTCCTTGCCGACGATGTTGGCATGTTGTTCGCGCATGTTTTCAATTTTAATATTGATCAAGCTGCCGTAGCGTTGACCGTATGTCAGCACCTCACCCGGCGTTTCCGAATGGATGTGCACCTTAACAAGCTCTTCATCCGCGACAACGAGCAAGGAGTCGCCGAACTGGCTTAACTCGCGGCGGAACGTTTCTTCGGAAAACGGGTGCTCGGCCAGCTTTTCCGGCTCAAAACGGACCATAAATTCCGTACAGTAGCCAAACTCGATCTCATCGGCATGAATATGGCTTTGCGCGCTTTGATGGTGCACCATTTTCACTAGATCGTCCATCCGCGCCTCAGCGCGTGCGGCGCTCACGATTTCTCCTTTCAAAGCAGCAAGAAACCCTTCATAGATGTATACGAGCCCTTGACCGCCGCTGTCGACGACACCGACTTCCTTTAAGATCGGGAGCAATTCGGGTGTGCGCTGCAGCGCCGCTTTCGCCTCGGCGAGCGCCGCTTCCATCACGGCGATCACGTCGCGTTCTTTTTTTGCCACCTCCACCGCCTTGCGCGCCGCTTCTTTGGCAACGGTGAGGATCGTCCCCTCAACCGGCTTCATCACCGCCTTATAGGCTGTGTCCACCCCCGCCTGCAAAGCGGCGGCGAATTCGAAGCTGTTCACCGCTTGTTTGCCTTCGACTGCCTTGGCAAATCCGCGGAACAGCTGCGACAAAATGACGCCGGAATTGCCGCGCGCCCCCATCAACAGCCCTTTTGCCAGCGCCGCGGCGACGTTGCCGATATGGTCGGAGGCATTCGCCTTCACTTCTTTCGCCCCGGACGTCATCGACAAGTTCATGTTTGTTCCTGTATCGCCATCTGGAACCGGAAAGACGTTCAGCGCATCGACCGTCTTGGCGTTGTTCGCCAAATGTGCGGCCCCTTGCTGCACCATATCGGCAAATCGTCTTCCGTCAAGCGTCCTCATTGTCACCGGCTAACTCCTCCTTACTACGGGTTTGACACCCGAACCCCTTGAACGTAAATATTGATCGACTGAACCGCCAGCCCGAGCGTCTGATCGAGCGTGTACTTCACTTTCGACTGCACGTTATGAGCGACTTCGGAAATTTTCGTTCCGTAGCTGACGATGATGTACATATCGATATGTACCTCGCCGTTTTCTTCGCGGACAATAACCCCTTTGGAAAAATTCTCCCGGCGCAAAATTTCCGACAGCCCATCGCGAATTTGGTTTTTCGACGCCATTCCGACAATGCCGTAGCAATCGACGGCAGCTCCCCCCGCGATCATCGCAATGACTTCATTGGCGACTTCGATGCGCCCGTATTTCGTTTGCCATTCGATCGACATGCTCGTTCCCCCTTTGCGTATCTCGCACAGCTACCCCTATTGTACTATAACGCTTTCTGTTTTCAAAGCGCTTCCCGTCCGCCCACTAGTATTATTTAGCCGAAAACTGAAATATATGTCAAGGACAGTTTCTTGAAAGAAAACCGCACGTCTATTGCAATCCCTACAGTTGTATGGTAAATTATAATAGTGTTTTTAGAGGGATGTGAAAGCAAGGAGGGAAAAACGATGGCGAAGTGCTTCATTACCGGCAAGAAGAAATCGTTCGGCAATTCGCGTTCGCATGCCATGAACGCCAGCCGCCGCACATGGAAAGCCAACTTGCAGAAAGTGCGCATTTTAGTTGACGGCAAACCGAAACGCGTTTGGGTTTCGGCGCGCGCGCTGAAATCTGGAAAAGTGAAACGCGTCTAACGTCCTAACGAAAAGAAGCCGCCCAAAAGGTTGCAACCCTCCTTTTGTTCGGCGGCAACAAAAAAGCACCAAAAATGGTGCTTTTTTCTTATCCTTTTTTAAATGCGTTCAACACCGCCCGCACGATTCCGCCTAAAAATCTCGGCAGCTTGATCGTATAAAACTTCATCCCGATTCCCTCCTCACACCGATCATAACGAGCTTCCCGCCATTTCCTTATCCATTATATTCCGTCATAAGCCAAGCGCGACTACGGGCAGCCGGCAAAATCGCTGCTCCTTATCATCATTAATATGCCTTCTGAAAACGAAAAAGTACCGGAAGATTGGATAAGTTCGTTACTAATACATAATGTCGAACCGCGGGAAATATGACAGTTTGTTAGCGGATATTTAAATCCGGTAAGCGTAAGCTCCGCCACCGTTTCGGAAATCGGGATGTATGACACATAGCGGTATCGATCGTCGCGCGCAACCGTATGCACGCCGGGCAGATGGACGGTGAGCACGTTTTGCCGGTCGATGAGTTCAATGGGCCGCCCGGCGTACTTTAACAGCAGCTCAACGTTGCCAAACAAATGGTCAAGCCGCCCGCCGGTCGCCCCAAACAGACGGATGGCCCCATCTGTCTGCCTAACCGCCCAGTCAAGAGCGATCTCCATATCCGTTTTATCTTTTTCCGCCGGCCAAATGTCAAGCTCCGGCAGCATCTCCCTTAGCCGCTTGACCTCCTCTGCCGGCAGCGAATCAAAATCGCCAAACGCCCGCACCGGACGGAGTCCGAAATCCAGCAGCGCTTTCGTACCGCGGTCGACGCCGACCCACTGCACATCGTTCCCATCATACGAGCGCAAATCGGGAAGAAGGTGGCGCGGACCGCCGCCGACAATATGGATCAACACATGCGTTTCCCCCTTTCAGCAAGGGCCGAGGCGGCCATCTTCCGTCCTTTTCTTTGCTCTCATCACCCTGCGGCTCGATAAGATGGCAAAAGCGGCGCTGCCTTTTTGGCTAGTTGGCGCACACTTCGCGAAGCGTGCGAATGGCGGCGGCTCGATCCCGTTCATTGTAGATGGCCGAGCCGGCGACAAGCACGTTCGCCCCGGCTTCTACGCAAAGCGGCGCCGTTTCCGCATTGATGCCGCCGTCGACCTCAATATCGACCTCTTTATTTTGTTCGCTGGCCATCCGGGCGACCTCACGGATTTTTGGCACGACCGCCGGAATGAACGCCTGTCCGCCAAACCCTGGATTGACCGTCATCAACAAGACGAGATCGACATCACCGATCACATGGCGGATCATCTCGACCGGTGTATGCGGATTGAGCACCACCCCGGCTTTGACGCCTTGTTCTTTGATAAAATGAATCGTCCGATGCAAATGCACGCACGCCTCAACATGGACGGAAATCACATCCGCGCCCGCTTTCGCAAACGCCGGAATGTATCGGTCCGGGTCGGCGATCATCAAATGGACGTCAAGCGGCAGCTTCGTCACCGGTCGAATGGCGGCCACGACCGGCGGCCCGAACGTTAAATTCGGCACGAAATGCCCGTCCATGATATCGACGTGAATCCAATCCGCCCCGCCTTCCTCGACCGAACGAATCTCCTCAGCCAGGCGGGCGAAATCGGCTGATAAAATCGATGGCGCAATTCGAATCATGTTCAATACCTCGGCTTTCGTTCTTTCATTTCGGCAACAAAACTAACGTAGTGGTCATAGCGGTACGACGGAATCTCCCCGGCCTCGACCGCCTCACGCACAGCGCATTTCGGCTCGGCGATATGAAGGCAGCCGCGGAACTTGCACCCTTCCCCGTACGTTCGGAATTCAGGAAAATAATGCGGCAATTCGTCAAGCTCGATCTGGTCGAACTCAAGTGCACTAAACCCTGGGGTGTCGGCGACAAGCCCACCGGCGACCTCAAGCAGTTCGACATGGCGGGTCGTATGCTTGCCGCGCCCTAAATGGGTGGAAATGTCGCCCGTTTTCAACCGCAAATCCGGACGGAGCGCGTTTAATAGGGACGATTTGCCGACGCCGGACTGCCCGGCGACGACTGAGACGCGGCCGCGAAGGCGCAACGCCAGTTCATCGAGGCCGCCCTTGGTCACTGCTGACGTTTCAATCACGTCGTAGCCGATGCGCCGGTAATCATGCACGTAGCGGGCAATCTCTTCTTTTGATTCGCCATCCAACAAATCGATTTTGCTGATGACAATGATCGGCGTGATGCGTTTCGATTCAACCAAGACAAGAAAGCGGTCGAGCAGCTTGGCGCTGAAGTCCGGGCTTACAGCCGAAAAGACTAAAATCGCCTGTTCGACGTTGGCAATCGGCGGCCGCACAAGCTCATTTTGCCGCTCGCCAATCTCCAAAATATAGCCTTCCGTTTCGCTCGTCGCCTGAAAAACGACGCGGTCGCCGACGAGCGGCGTCACTTTTTTCTTGCGGAACACACCGCGCCCGCGGCATTGGAACACGCGGCCTTCGGACAGGACGTAATAAAATCCGCTTAACGCCTTAATGATTTGCCCTTCCGCCATAGCCTCACCCCTTTTTTCCGTTATTTTCTGGGTACGGGATCGATCCTTCCTCTTTGACGACATTGTTGACAATGACGCGGTAATAAGCGGTCTCCCCATATGGAATTTCAAACTCGACCATCTCGGTCGCTGGCGCCGTCAGCCGGTATGTTTTGTATGGCGTTGACATATTGTGGGTGGCATCTTGGATGTAAAGCTGGGCTTCAACCATTTGCCCCGGCATCGCCGGTTCATATGGGATCATAATCTCTTTCACTACCGTTTTGGACGGCTTCGGCTCCGGCCCGCGGGAAATGACGACTGTGATGGTTTCCCCTTTTTTTACCCGCTCGTTCGCCGCTGGAGTTTGCGAAATGACAAGCCCTTCTGGCACCTCGTCCGAATACTCGTACTTCACGTCAATGCGCAGCCCTTGATCCGCGCCGTAGTCGCGCACGCTTTTTTCCGTATAGCCAGTCAAATCTTTAACGGTGACCTTCTCCGGCCCGAGGCTGACGGTGAACATCACTTCCGTTTCATCAGGCACGACTTCATCACCGGCGTACGGGTATTGATCCAAAATCGTCCCTTCCGGCTTGTCGCTGTAGCGGCCGCTGCGTGTGATGCGGGTAAATCCTTCGGCGCGCAGCTCCTCCTCCGCCGCAGCAATATCATCGCCAATGAAGCTTGGAAATTCGATTTTCTTTTTTCCAATGCTTTTATAAATAATGACGCCGGCACCTTTCTTCACCGTCATGCCGGCTTCTGGATCGGTGCGCACGACTTTTCCTTCTTCGATTTGATCATCTTCTACATCGATCGTATCTTTGATTTCCAAACCGAGCGACGACAGCTGTTCAACAGCGTCATCATAGTTTTTGTTGACCACGTTCGGCATCGTCACTTCTTTTGGAAAAATGAGGTCCGGAATCCATGTGACCGCGCTGACGCCGGCAGCTCCAATGAACAGCAAGGCAGCCACAAGCCAGGCAATCCATACCCGTTTCCGCTTCGGTTTCGGTTCGCCCGTCGTATGAACCGGTTCGCTCGTTTTTTCCTCGTACACAAGCGTCTCTTGCTCCAACGCCGCGCTTTCCGCATGTTTGATCATCGGAATGGCTTTCGTCGCTTCCTCATCGTCATCGGGTATGGTAAATTTCGGCTCATTGCGCCGCCTTGGATCCAGCGCTGTCCGAATGTCCTCGTTCATTTCGCGCGCGGATTGGTAGCGGTAAAACGGGTCTTTCGCCGTCGCTTTTAAAATAATGTTTTCCACACTTTGCGGGATGTCCGGATTCCACGCCTTCGGCGACGGCGTTTCCGCCTGCAAGTGCTTCAACACGATCGAAACGGCTGATTCGCCGGAAAACGGCAGCCGACCGGTGACGAGTTCAAACATGACAATGCCGAGTGAATAAATGTCCGATTTTTCAGTAGCGATGCCCCCGCGCGCCTGCTCCGGCGACAAATAATGAACCGAACCGAGCACAGAGTTGGTCTGCGTGATCGTCGTGCCGCTCATCGCCACAGCGATGCCGAAGTCGGTCACTTTCACATTGCCGTGCTCATCAAGCAAAATGTTTTGCGGTTTAATGTCGCGATGGATGATGCCGTTCTCATGGGCATGGGCGATCGCTGATGTCAGCTGGTCCATGATGCCAAGCGCCCGTTCGACCGGAAGCGGAGCGTGCTGCTGGATGTATTGCTTCAGCGTCGCGCCGCGCACATATTCCATGACGATGTAATAGACGCCTTCCTCTTCGCCGACGTCATAAATGGAGACGATATGTTCATGGTTTAAGCTCGTCGCCGCTTGCGCCTCGCGGCGGAACCGTTTGATGAACTGATCATCATTGGCAAAATCAAGGCGGAGCACTTTGACAGCAACATCGCGTTCCAAAATCATATCGCGGGCCAAATACACGTTGGCCATGCCGCCGCCGCCGATGAGGCTGATGATTTTATAGCGGTCATTCAATCGCTTTCCAATGAGCACGCCGATCACCCACCTTCACGTTCCGCTGAAACATCGATGACCGCCAGCGAAATGTTGTCTTCTCCGCCCCGCCCGTTGGCGAGCTGGATAAGCGCCTCCGCCTTCTCTTCCAGCGTGCCGGCACCCGTCAAAATATGTATCATGTCCGCTTCCGGCACTTTATTGGACAACCCGTCCGAACATAACAACAACATGTCGCCCTCGTCGAGCGCCACTGTTTTCACGTCGATTTTCACCGCCGGTTCCGTGCCGAGCGCCCGCAGCAGCACGTTTTTGCGCGGATGATGCTCAGCCGCTTCTTTCGAAAGCTGCCCGCTTTTGACGAGCTCATTGACCAACGAATGGTCGTCGGTCAGCTGCTGAATTCCGCTTTTGTTGAGCACGTAGCAGCGGCTGTCGCCGATATGGGCAACCGTCGCAAACGAATTAGCGCAAACGGCGGCGACGACCGTCGTCCCCATTCCTTGACATTCCGGGTGGGAAAGGGCATGGCGAAACAGTTGTTCGTTCGCCGACGCAATTTGTGTCTTGAGCCATTGCTCCGCCTCAGCCGGCGAAGCAAGGCTACTCTCTTTCTCCCATCGCTCCTGCAAATACGCCACCGCCATGGAACTGGCCACATCACCGGCGCGATGGCCGCCCATCCCGTCAGCGACGACCGCTAAATATTGGCCGCTTTGATTGACAAATACGCCGCCGCTGTCTTCGTTATGTTCGCGAATTTGGCCGATGTCAGTTCGGAAAACGGCTCGCATCCGATTCACCTCGTCTCCTCTTTTCGCTCCTTCGCGCGAAGCTGTCCGCAGGCGGCATCGATGTCGTGTCCATGTTCGCGGCGAATGGTGACATTGATTCCATGTTTTTTCAACGCCCGTTCAAAGGCGAAAATTTGGCTGCGCGGCGTGCGCACATAGTTGCGCTCCGGCACGTAGTTAACCGGAATCAAATTCACATGGCATTTCAGCCCTTTAATCAGCTCGGCCAACTGCTCGGCGTGCTCAAGCTGGTCGTTCACCCCGCCGAACAATCCGTATTCAAACGTCACGCGCCGGCCGGTTTTTTCAATGTAATACCGAACCGCCTCCATCAACTTGGGCAGCGGGTACGCTTTATTGATCGGCATGAGTTTCGTCCGCAGCTCATTCGTCGGTGCATGCAACGAAATGGCGAAGTTGACTTGCATTCCTTCATCGGCAAATTGGTAAATTTTTGGGATGATGCCGCTGGTGGAAACGGTGATATGGCGGGCGCCAATGTTCAACCCTTTTGGGTGATTGACGATGCGCAAAAACTTGATGAGCGCATCGTAGTTGTCGAACGGCTCGCCGATGCCCATGACGACGATGCTGCTGACGCGTTCATTCGTGTCATCGAGCGCCTTTTGCACTTGCACGACTTGGGCGACGATCTCGCCCGCCTCTAAATGACGCTTCAGTCCGCCGAGCGTCGAAGCGCAAAACGTGCAGCCGATGCGGCAGCCGACTTGCGTCGTGACGCACACCGAATTGCCGTAGTTATGACGCATGAGCACCGTCTCGATCGAATAGCCGTCATGGAGCTCAAACAAAAATTTGATCGTTCCGTCTTTAGACGTTTGTTTGACCACGGTTTTCAACGTCGTGATCGAAAACGATGACGCTAGCTGTTCGCGCAGCCGCTTCGGCAAATTCGTCATGTCGGCAAAATCGGTGACACGGTTTTGATACAGCCACTCGTAAATTTGCGTGGCCCGAAACGGCTTTTCGCCTTGAGCGACAAGCCATTCCTTCAATTCGTCTAGCGTGAGCGAATAAATCGATGGCAACGGAGGCTGCGTTTCGCCGACAGAGCGGCGGGCAGCCGGACGAACCATTTCCATGCTTTTACACCTTCTTTCGCAGTCGGGCGATAAAAAACCCGTCAGAGTCAAAATGATGCGGCAAAAGCTGCAACATGCCGCCTTTCACATGCGGCCGCACCGGTTCCGGCATCCGTTCGGCAAGGCTGGCGTCGAGGAAAAAGTCCGGATGATCCGCTAAAAAGCGGGCGATGGCTTCTTCATTTTCCTCGCGCTCCACCGTGCATGTGCTGTAGACAAGCGTACCGCCTTTTTTCAAAAGCGGGGCGGCCGCCCGCAAAATGGCTTGCTGAATCTCGACAAGCGCGGCGATGGCGTCTTTCCCTTTCGTATATTTGATCTCCGGTTTGCGGCGAATGACGCCGAATCCAGTGCACGGCGCATCGACCAAAACGCGGTCAAACGATTCCGGGGCAAACCGCTCGCCGAGCCGGCGGCTGTCAAGGGCGAGCGTCGCAACGTTGTCAAGCCCGAGCCGCTTGGCCTGCTGTTCGATCATCATTACCTTACGTTCGTGGATATCAACAGCAACGACCTCGCCGCGCCCGTCCATCCGCTCGGCGATATGGGTCGTTTTCCCGCCCGGCGCCGCGCAGCAGTCAAGCACCCGCTCGCCGGGGGCTGGGTCGAGCGCTCGAGCGACAAGCATTGAGCTTTCATCTTGAATCGTCAGCCAACCGGCGCGAAACGTCTCCGTATGAGCCAAATTCCCTTTTTCCGCCCGGATGGCCTCCGGAGCGACATGGCCAGGGATTGCCTGCATCCCTTCAGCGCGCAGCCGCTCAAGCGCTTCTTCGACAGTCGCACGCAGCCGGTTGACGCGGGCCGTTGATTGCGGCGGGCGCAAATTCGTCTCGCACATGCGCGCCGCTTCTTCATAACCATATTGCTGGATCCAGCGCCGAACGAGCCACTCGGGATGGCTGGTGGCAAGGGCGAGCCGCTTGCCCGCGTCATCAACCGCCTCGATCGACGGCAGCCCCTCGCGGCCGATGGCCCGCAATACGCCGTTGACAAGTGAAGCAATGCCGCGATGGCCGCGCCGTTTGGCGATTTCAACCGCTTCAAAGACGGCGGCGCGGTCGGGAACACGATCCAAATACACCATTTGATACAGCGTCAACCGAAGAAGCACGCGCACCCACGGCTCAAGCCGGCGCGCCTTGCGCAAAAACGGCGCCAAATAATAATCGAGCGTGTCGCGCCGTTGCACCGTGCCGTAGACAATCTCGGTCAACAGCGCCGCATCGCGCCCGTCAAGGCGTCCTTTTTGAATGGCTTCGTTTAATTGCAAATGACTGTACGCTCCTTTTTGTTCAATGGCTAACAGCGTATCTAAAGCAAGTTCACGTACGTTCATGATCCTCTCCTAGCTTCATGCCGACCGCCAGCCGGCTGCCGGCGCCGCGCAAAAATTCGCCCGCCGCCATCCGTTTTTTTCCGGCCGGCTGCAATTCGGTGATGCGAATGGCTGTCTCATTGCCGGTGGCCACGACAATGCCGTTTTCCTCGAGCGCCAAAATCGTGCCCGGCGGCGCCGAACGGGGCGCCGGCACTTTTTCACCCCACCAAACCTTCCAAATGTGCCCATCCTGCGTTGTATACGTGACCGGCCACGGATGGAAGGCGCGAATATGGTTGTAAATGGCTTCGCCGGGCTGCATCCAATCGATCCGCTCCTGCTCGCGGCGAATGTTCGGCGCATACGTCGCTTTCTCCTCATCTTGCGGAACGGGCGCAATGTTTCCTTCCAATAAAAGTGGAAGCGTTTCTGATAGTAGTTTAGCCCCGGCGGCGCTCAATTTATCATGGAGCGTGCCGACCGTATCCGTTTCGGCAATCGGCACTTCGACTTGCGCTAACATGTCGCCGGCGTCCAACCGCTCCACCATATACATGATCGTGACGCCCGTTTTCGTTTTCCCTTGCCAAATGGCGTAATGGATCGGCGCCCCGCCGCGCAGCTCGGGCAGAAGCGAGGCATGGACGTTGATGCAGCCGTATTTTGGTGCATCAAGCAGCGCTTTCGGCAAAATTTGCCCGAACGCAGCCGTGACAATCAAATCGGGCGCAAACGCCAGCACTTGTTCGTATTGCTCCGGCTCGCGAATTTTTGTCGGCTGCAGCACCGGGATGCCGCGGCGCTCCGCTTCCACTTTCACCGGGGGCGGAACGGGCTCGCGCTTCCGCCCTTTTGGCTTATCCGGCTGGGTGACGACCGCTGCAACATGATAACCGTCATCAAGCAGCTGGCGCAAAATCGGCACGGCAAAGTCAGGTGTTCCCATAAACACAATGTTCGTCATTGGCATCTATCCTTCCAATTCTTCAAGATCGCAATATCGAATCACTTTCGACGTAAACAGCACGCCGTGCAAATGGTCGATTTCATGCTGCAGGGCGCGCGCCAAAAAACCGGTCGCGGAAAGCGTAAACGGGCGACCGCGCCGGTTTTGCGCCCGCACTTTCACAAATTTCGCGCGCGGCACTTCGCCAAACAAACCAGGAAAGCTCAAACAGCCTTCAACATCCACTTGTTCGCCGCGCGCCTCGATCACGACCGGGTTGATGAGCTCAATGCGTCCGTGCTCATCTCCGACATCAACGACCGCAACCTGTTCCGCGACGCCGATTTGCGGGGCAGCTAGGCCCACCCCGTCAGCGGCAAGCATCGTTTCATACATATCGTCAAGCAGCCGCCCGAGCCGACGGTCAAACGCCGTCACCGGCGCGCACGGCCGCTCCAAAATTGGATTTGGATGCATCACAATCGGCAAAACAGACAACGTCATTCCCCCAAGTTCACATCATCATATATGGGTTTGTATCAATGGTGACCATCACTCCGCCATGGGCGGCATCGGCTTGGTAGCGGTCGATGACCGCCTTGAGCGCCGCGGTCAAATTCGGCTCCCGTTTGTATTTTATCATGCATTGGTAGCGATATCTATCGTGAAGACGGGCGATTGGCGAGGCGACCGGGCCGAGAACGACCGCTTCGTGCGACAGATGCTTGCGCAAATAGGCGGCGATCTTTTCCGCCGCTTTGGCCGCAGCCGGCGCCTCTTCGTGGGCGGCGGTAATGAGCGTCAAATAATAGTACGGCGGATAGCCGTGCGCTTTGCGCAGCGCCATCTCCCGCTGGTAAAAGGCGCGGTAGTCGTGGCGGGCGGCCAGTTCAATGCTGTAGTGGTCAGGCGTATACGTCTGAATGATGACTTCGCCGGGCAGCTCGTGCCGTCCGGCGCGCCCGCTCACTTGCGTCAACAGCTGAAACGTTTTTTCCGCGGCGCGAAAATCGGGCAAATGAAGCATCGTGTCGGCCGCCAGCACACCAACAAGCGTGACGTCCGGAAAATCAAGCCCTTTGGCGATCATTTGCGTGCCGAGCAAAATATCGGCTTCCTTGGCGGCAAAACGGGAAAGCAGCTCTTCATGCGCCCCTTTGCGGCCGGTCGTATCGACATCCATGCGGATGACGCGCGCTTTCGGCAACAACCTCGTCAGTTCTTCTTCCACTTTTTGCGTGCCGGTCCCGAAAAAGCGGATATGTTCGCTTCCGCACGATGGACAGCGAGGGGCAAGCGGCTCTTCATGCCCGCAATAATGGCATTTCATCCGTTCCCCGGCGCGGTGGTACGTCAACGAAATGTCGCAGTGCGGACAGCGGATGACATAGCCGCAGCCGCGGCACATGACAAACGTTGAATAGCCGCGCCGGTTTAAAAACAGCACCGCCTGCTCGCCGCGCTCAAGCCGGCGGCGCAATTCGTCAAGCAGCCGGCGTGAAAACATGGAGCGGTTGCCGCTGCGCAGTTCCTCGCGCATATCGACGACATGGACCGACGGCAAACCTTGGCGGCTGACGCGCTCCGGCAGCTCAAGCAGCTCGTACACCCCTTTGGCGGCGCGGGCGAACGTCTCAAGCGAGGGGGTGGCGCTGCCAAGCACGACCGGGCAGCTGTGGCGGCGAGCGCGGTAAATGGCGACATCGCGCGCATGATAGCGCGGCATTTCTTCTTGCTTGTAGCTCGTCTCATGCTCCTCATCGATGATGATCATCCCTAAGTTTTCAAATGGGGCAAACACCGCCGAACGCGCACCGACGACAAGCTGCACTTCTTTCCGGTGAATTTTCCGCCATTCGTCATATTTTTCGCCGACCGACAGCCCGCTGTGAAGCACCGCTACTTTCGAGCCGAACCGGCTTTTGAAGCGCTCGACCATTTGCGGCGTCAGCGAAATTTCCGGCACGAGAACGATCGCTTCCTTTCCTTGGCGCAACGCTTCATCAATCGCCTGCATATACACTTCCGTCTTCCCGCTGCCGGTGACGCCATACAGCAAAAACGTGCGATGCTCCCCAGCGCGCACCGAAGCGGCGATCTTCGCCAATGCCGCCTCTTGCGCCTGGGTGAGCGCCGGCGGCTCGCTCGGCTGAAACGTGCGATGCTCGTACGGGTCGCGGTACACCTCGACATCGTTCAGCACCACAAATCCTTTGTCGACGAGCGCTTTCAGCGGCGCTGAGGAGACGCCAAGCACCGCTTGCAGTTCGGCAACCGACGCCGCCTTCCCTTTTTCAAGCAAAAATGAAAGCACCTCTTTTTGTCTTGCCGGCAGCGACCCGAGCTCCTGTTTCGCCTGTTCCGATGGAATGGCAAGAGCGGCGTGCTTCACCGTTTTCTTGCCCGCTTTTTCTTTCACCTTGTAGACCGCCTCGAGCACGCCCTGCTGCACCGCTTTTTGCGCCGCCCGCCATAAACCGGCCGCCTCAACCTCTTTCCAAGGGGCTTCCGTCCGCCCGGCAAACAGCGGCTTTACCTCATCCGGCAACCTCCCTCTCTTCTCTTCATCCGTCAAGCGGAGCGTTTTTTCATATTTCGCCCGCATCGCCGCCGGCAGCATCGCCTGGTACGCCGAAATGGCAAAACAAAGCGTCGTTTCCGTTAAATAGCGGCCAAGATCAAGCAGCTCTTCGTTTAACACCGGCACGACATCAATCACATGCTCAATCGGTTTCAGTTGTTTGATGTCGGAATGGTCTTTCACATCAACGACAAACCCTTGCAAACGCCGCGCCCCAAACGGCACCGTCACCCGCATGCCCGGCTGGATGACGCCTTGCCAGCGCTCCGGAATCCAATAATCGAACGGGCGGTCCGTCTGCCGGGACGGGACATCGACAATCACGGATGCTACTTTCATCGAATCGCCTCGATATACGCGTGAATTTCTTTTAAAATTTCCTCGGCCGCCTCGCGTTTCGTCATGAGCGGCAGCGGCCGAACGACGCCGTCGCGGCGGAAGATGGTGACGATGTTCGTATCGCCGGCAAACCCTGCCCCTTCTTCGGTGACATTGTTGGCGACGACCATATCAAGCCGCTTTTCTTCAAGTTTTTTTAACGCATACTGCTCGAGGTTGTCCGTCTCAGCGGCAAATCCAACCAAAATCTGTCCCGTTTTCCGCTCGCCAAGCGCTTTCAAGATGTCCACCGTCCGCTCCATCTCGACGACATAACCGCCCGGCTGCTTTTTAATTTTGGAAGCCGCGACATATTTCGGCCGATAATCGGCGACCGCCGCCGCCTTGATCACGATGTCCGTTTCCGCAAACCGAGCCATCACCGCTTCATACATCTCTTCCGCCGATTCAACCGCCACCGTCTCGACGCCATCGGGTGAAGAAAGCGCCGTCGGTCCGGAGACAAGCGTCACCGAAGCGCCGAAGCGGGCCGCCGCTCCGGCGATGGCGTAGCCCATTTTGCCGCTCGAATAGTTGGAGAAATAGCGGACTGGATCAAGCCTCTCCCGCGTCGGCCCAGCGGTGACAAGCACACGCTTCCCGCGAAACAGCGGCGGATCACCGGCAAAAAAGCGCTCGATATGGGCGATGATGTTCTCCGGCTCCTCGAGCCGCCCTTTGCCGATGTAGCCGCACGCCAAATAGCCTTCCGACGGCTCGATGAACCGGTAGCCGAACTTACAGAGCCGCTCAATGTTCGCCTGGACGGCCGGATGCTCGTACATATGAACGTTCATCGCCGGAGCAATCCAGACGGGCGCTTTCGTCGCCAAAATCGTCGTCGTCACCATATTGTCGGCGATGCCGGCGGCCAGCTTCGCTATCGTATTGGCCGTCGCCGGTGCGACCAAAACGAGATCAGCCCAGTCCGCCAAATCGATATGGGCGATGACGGCCGGGTTGTTTTCGGCAAACGTATCGACATACACTTCCTGGCGCGACAACGCTTGAAACGTGAGCGGTGTAATGAACTGGCACGCCCCTTCTGTCATGATCACTTTTACTTCAGCGCCGCGCTGGACGAGCTGGCTGGTGAGCGCCGCCGCCTTGTACGCCGCCACCCCCCCGGTCACACAAAGCAAAATATGTTTTCCCTTGATCATGTTGGCCACCCCCCGACATTGAAAAAAATAACAACCTAAAGCTAGGTTGTTATTTTTCCTCCTCCACTAATTCGACCTTGTCACCGGCAATTTCCTCGAGCGCCTGGCCGACAAATTTTTTCGACACCGGCTTTTTCACCATCAGCTCCGCACCGTCCTGCAGCTCACGCGCCCGTTTGGCCACTACCGTGACGAGCTTGTATTTCGAATCGACTTTTTGCATCAGCAAATCGATGGAAGGATACAGCATCGTCATTCCACCCCCAACATCCGTTTATATCGCTCGGCGACGCGTTCGCGCCGGCAATGTTCGGCGATGACGATCGCCTTGATCCGCTCGCAGGCGAGCTCCACTTCATCATTTTCCACGACATAGTCGTACTCGTCCATCATTTCAAGCTCCTCTTTCGCCGCCCGCAGCCGATTTTCAATCAGCTCTTTCGACTCGGTGCCGCGTCCCATGATCCGCTTTTCAAGCTCCGTGAGGCTTGGCGGAGCAAGGAAAATGAAGAGCGCCTCTGGAAACGCCCGCCGTACTTTCATCGCTCCCTGCACTTCGATCTCTAAAAACACATCTTTCCCTTCGGCAAGCGTCTTCTCCACGTAGTCGATCGGCGTGCCATAGTAGTTGCCGACGTATTCCGCCCACTCGAGCAGCTTGTTTTCCCGAATCATTTGTTCAAACTGCTCGCGCGTGCGGAAGAAGTAGTCGACGCCTTCCACTTCGCCTTCGCGCGGCTTGCGCGTCGTGACCGACACCGAATAATGAAGATTGATGTCCGGCTGCGAAAACAGCGCCTTGCGCACCGTTCCTTTGCCAACGCCAGACGGACCCGACATGACGATCAACAACCCACGTTCGTTCTTCAACGCCCAAAACCCTACCCTTCCTCGGAGAAATCGTCGCTTCCATATAAGCGGTTCGCCACCGTTTCCGGCTGCACGGACGACAAAATGACGTGATCGCTGTCCATAATGATGACGGCGCGCGTCCTCCGCCCGTGCGTCGCGTCAACGAGCTTGCCGCTTTCGCGCGCATCTTGAATGATTCGTTTGATCGGCGCCGAATCAGGGCTGACAATCGTAATGATGCGGGCGGCTGACACCATGTTTCCGTACCCGATATTGATAAATTTCATCATCATGACACGCCCACCTGCCATATCCGATATTGTTGCCGCCAACAAGTCGTTTTAAACCGTTATTCCACGTTTTGCACTTGCTCGCGCATTTTCTCAAGCACGCTTTTCATCTCAACGACTTGCGCGGCAATCAGGCTGTCGTTTGCCTTGGCGCCGATCGTGTTGACTTCCCGGTTCAACTCTTGCACCAAAAAGTCCAGTTTCCTCCCGATCGGTTCGTCCATTTCTAAGGCGTCTGCCATTTGCGCCAAATGGCTGCGGATGCGTTTCAATTCCTCATGAATGTCCGCCTTTTCGGCAAACACCGCCACTTCTGTGAGCAGGCGCGCCTCATCGACCGGAGCGGGCGCCCATTCGCGCAGGCGGCGCGCAAGCCGCTCGCGGTATTGTTCAATCACAAGCGGCGCCCGCTGTTCAATAGCTTCCACCCCGGCTTCGACTTCATGAAGACGGGCGCGCAAATCCGCGGCAAGCGCCTCCCCTTCGCGCCGGCGCATGGCAACAAGTGCCTTTGCCGCTTCATCGACAGCGGTCAAAAGCAGCGGCTCGACCTCCTCGTTCGCTCCTTCCTCTTCCACAACTTCGACCGCCCCATCAAGCCGAAGCAGCTCGGCCGCCGTCACGCTGCCGTCAACGGCAAATCGCTTTGCTGCCTCCTGCAACCCGGCCCAATATTGGCCGAGCAAATCCCAATCAATATGTACGTTCCGCTTTACAAGTCCTTCGCCGGCGATCGTGACGAACACTTCCACTTTTCCGCGCCGCACGTACGGCAAAATTGCTTTCTTTATTTTATCCTCAAACACGAGCCATTGTCTAGGGAGGCGAATGGAAATTTCGCAAAACCGGTGGTTGACCGATTTCATTTCCACCGCCACCATCAAACGATCCGTTTTTTTTGTGCTTGCGCCGAAGCCGGTCATGCTGTAAACCATATCATCACATCCGTCGTTGCCTTGATGAAAAAGAAAAGGTCATAGAGCGTTCCTCTATCACCCTTTTTATTATAACATATCCATCCTTTTATTTTCTCGTAAAAAGCGAGCCTGCAAACAAAAATGTCGGCAAGGCGGACAAGCCAATGATGAGCAGCCAATCGACCGCTGCGAGCGGCTTCGTATGGAACACTGCGGCAAGCGGTGGGTAATAGATGACGACAATGAGCAAAAGCAGCGACACGATCACCGCCGCGACAAGGTATATGTTCCCGAACGGACTGCGGTCAAAAACCGAATGGTCGCAACGGCAGTCGAACACATGGATCAATTGGGCCAACACAAGCGTCGCAAACGCCGCCGTCTGGGCGTAAACGAGATCCTCGCCGCTCCGTTCATAGGCGGTCAGAAACGCAGCCAGCGTAACAACGCCGATCAAAAAGCCGCGGCTTACGATTTTCCAGCCGAGCCCGCGGGCGAACACCCCTTCATCGGGACGGCGCGGCGGCCGCTTCATCACGTTTTCTTCTGGTTGGTCGAGCCCGAGCGCCATGGCTGGCAAACCATCGGTGACAAGATTGACCCATAAAATTTGAATCGGCACGAGCGGCAGCGGCAAGGCAAGCAGCATCGCAAACAACATGACGAGAATTTCCCCGACGTTCGAGGCAAGCAAGTAGCGGATAAACTTGCGAATGTTTTCGTAAATGTTGCGCCCCTCTTCGATCGCGGCCTCAATCGTCGCAAAGTTGTCATCCAACAAAACGAGCGACGCCGCCTCTTTCGCCACCTCTGTCCCCGACCGGCCCATGGCGACGCCAATATCGGCTGCTTTCAGAGCGGGCGCATCGTTCACCCCGTCGCCGGTCATGGCAACAATATGGCCGCGACGCTTGAGGGCGTTGACAATTTTTAACTTATGCTCCGGAGCGACGCGGGCAAACACGTAAATCTCATCAACTACGCGTTCGAGCTCATCGACCGACAGCTTCGACAACGCCGCACCATCCATCACTTTTCCGCCAGGCGGCAGCACGCCAAGCTGTTTGGCGATGGCGGTGGCTGTCAACACATGATCGCCGGTGATCATCACCGTTTTCATGCCTGCCTCTTTGCATCGCGCCACTGCTTGCTTCACCTCAGGGCGCGGCGGATCGATCATGCCGGCGACGCCGAGGAACCGAAGCTTTGTCTCCGCATCCTTCTCCGACTCGATCCGTTCCGTTTCCGCAAGCAGCCGATACGCGACGGCGATCGTGCGCAAGGCGGAAGACGCCATCTGGCGAATCGCCTTCTCGATCGTTTCTTTCCACGCCGGGGTCAGCATCTGCTCGCGGCCGTTCCATTCAAGGCGGTCCGCCCGCTCAAGCAGCACATCGGGCGCCCCTTTCGTCACGACAAACCGACGGCCGTTTCGGTCGCGGACGATCACCGTCATCATTTTCCGCTCGGAATCAAACGGAAACTCCTGTTCGATCGTGTACTCACGCAAAAGCATTCCTTTCGCCAATCCAGCTTTGGCCGCCGCGACCAGCAGCGCTCCTTCCGTCGGATCGCCGTCGACGTAACGCCGGCCGTTTTCCTCTTTCAACTCCGAACTATTGCAAAGCACCCCCATTGTCAACAGGCGAGCGAGCTGGGGAACGCGGTTCGGATCAACCGTCCGGCCGCGTTCAGAAAACTCGCCATCCGTTTCAAGACCAACGCCGCTTACCGCAAATGTCCGCCCGCCTGCCCATACTTGCGTGACGGTCATCATGTTTTCCGTCATCGTCCCCGTTTTGTCGGAACAAATGACCGAAGCGCAGCCGAGCGTTTCCACCGCCGGAAGCTTGCGGACGATGGCGTTTCGTTTGATCATCCGCTGCACGCCAAGCGCCAAGACGACCGTCACAATGGCCGGCAACCCCTCCGGAATGGCGGCGACCGCGAGCGACACACCAGCCAAAAACATTTCATACAGGTCGTGCCCTTGAATGACACCTACGGCCACGACCGCTGCCGTCAGCGCCAATGCGACGACAAGCAAAATTTTCCCAAGCTGCTCGAGCCGGCGCTGGAGCGGGGTTGCCCCCGCATCCGCCTCTTCGAGCATCGTTGCGATTTGTCCCATCGCTGTTTTCATCCCAGTGGCGATGACAATCCCGACCCCATTCCCTCTTGTCACGAGCGTCCCCATAAACGCCATATTGTGCAAATCGCCGAGCGACGCCTGTTTCGTATGAAGCGGGGCGGCGGATTTGGCCACCGGCACTGATTCGCCCGTCAGCGCCGACTCCTCGATTTCCAGGCCGGCCGCCTCAATCAAGCGGATGTCGGCCCCGACCCGGTCGCCGCTTGCAAGTCTCACCACATCGCCGACAACAAGCTCGCGCGTGGGGACTTTCACCCACTCCCCGCCGCGCAACACAACCGCTTGCGGAGCGGACAACCGTTTTAAGGCGGCAAGCGACTTTTCCGCCCGCCGCTCCTGGATAAACCCCAGGATGGCGTTCATGATCACGATGACGACAATCGCCACCGCATCCACATACTCGCCTAAAAACGCGGAAATCACCGTCGCCAAAAGCAACACAAGCACCATAAAATCTTGAAACTGGCGAAAAAAGACAACGATGGCCGACTCCTTCTTCCCTTCCGCCAGCTCGTTGTACCCGAACTGCCGCAGCCGTTTTTCCGCCTCCGCCGCAGTAAGCCCGGTCTTGACATTCGTCTTCGTCTCGTGCGCGACATCGCTTGCCGCGAGCGTATGCCATTGCATCTGTCTCCCTCCGTCCTTCCATTTTTTCGCACGCCGTTCCCGCTTCTCTATGCTTATTCATACATGTCCCAAAAAATGATAGTCCCCGCCATGATGTTTAGCGACACAAACATAAGGAGTCGTGGGGCCCTTTGCCACGCCATCTCCCCCATAAGGGAAAAAATCGTGTCAAAAAAGCGGGCCTCCCCATTTTATGCAACATGTTCGTCGGGCATCTTCGTCCGTCTTCAGGTAATATTCAAAGAAATGTTCAAAACGGCGGGTCGTATGGTAAGATCGAAATAGCAAACAAACGAAATAGAAAGGTGTTTTCCATGTCCTTTGACGGAGTGTTTACGTACGCCATTGTCGGTGAACTCGAAGAGGCGCTTGCGGGCGGGCGGATCACGAAAATCCACCAGCCGTCGGCGTATGAGATCGTGCTGCTTGTGCGCGCCCGCGGCCATAACCATAAAGTGATGCTGTCGGCGCATCCGACGTACGCCCGCGTCCATTTGACAAACGAAACGTACAACAACCCATCCGAGCCGCCGATGTTTTGCATGCGGCTGCGCAAACAGTTGGAAGGAAGCGTCATCGAAGCGGTCCGCCAAGTCGATTTTGACCGCATCATCGTCATGGACACAAAAGGCCGCGACGAACTCGGCGACGTGCAGACAAAGCGGCTCATCATTGAAGTGATGGGCCGCCATAGCAACATCATCCTCGTTGATGCATCGACCGACACGATCATCGACAGCTTGAAACATTTGCCGCCGTCGGTCAACCGCTACCGGACGGTGCTTCCCGGGCATCCGTACGTCGCCCCACCGACGCACGGCAAGCTGAACCCGCTTGAGGCGACGGAAGAAATGGTGCTGAAAAAAATCGACTTTCACGCCGGCAAGCTCGCCCATCAGCTTGTTTCCGCCTTCAGCGGCATTTCGCCGCTATTTGCCAATGAGGCGGTGTTCCGCGCTGGACTCGCCAACCGGACGACGCTGCCGAAAAGCTTCCTCGCGCTCATCGATGACGTTCGGCGCCGCCGCTTTGCCCCGATGATGTACACGAACGGGGAAAAAGAATGGTTTTACGTTTTGCCGCTTAAGCACTTAAAAATCGAAGGCCAACCGTTTGCGAGTGCAAGCGAGCTATTGGACCGCTTTTATTTCGGCAAGGCCGAGCGCGACCGCGTCAAGCAGCAAGCTCATGACATCGAGCGTCTCATGGCGAACGAAAAGGCGAAAAACGAGAAAAAGCTCCTAAAGCTCGAACAGACGCTCGAAGAAGCAAAGAAAGCCGACGTTTATCGACTGTACGGCGAACTGCTCACCGCCCATTTGTACGCCATAAAGCGCGGCATGACGGAAATCGAGGTCGCAAACTACTACGACGAAAACGGAGGCACCATCACCATTCCGCTCGACCCGCAAAAATCGCCGTCCGAGAACGCGCAACAGTACTTTCAAAAATACCAAAAAGCGAAAAACTCGTTCGCCGTCGTTCAAGAACAAATCGAGCGGACGAAAGAAGACATCGCCTATTGCGACACGATTTTAAGCCAGCTCGAAACCGCCTCGCCGAAAGATGTCGAGGAAATCCGCGACGAGCTCATTGAACAAGGCTATTTGCGCCCGCGCGCGGCGAAAGGAGCAAAAAAGCGCAAACCAACCGCGCCCGAGCTTGACCGCTACGTCGCAAGCGACGGCACGGAAATACTCGTTGGCAAAAACAACAAACAAAACGATTATCTCACGACAAAGCTGGCCCATAAGGACGATGTTTGGCTGCATGTGAAAAACATTCCCGGCTCGCACGTCGTCATCCGGAACAAGCAGCCGTCTGACGAGACGCTCTTGGAAGCGGCGAATCTTGCCGCCTACTTCAGCAAGGCCCGCCACTCCGGCTCCGTGCCTGTCGACTACACGCGCATCCGCTATGTAAAAAAACCGAGCGGCGCCAAGCCGGGATTTGTCATTTACGAAAACGAGCAAACGCTCTACGTCACGCCGGATGAAGAACTCGTCCGCGCCATGAAACAGAGGCAAAAAGAACAAGCGGCGAAACCATCGTAAACCCGCCCCAATGGCCGCCCAACACGGCATCGGGCGATTTGCGCGAACTCCCGCAAACCGAAACGGTCTAGTGCCGCATAAAAGACAGCGGGCTGTCTGTAAGACCAGCTGCATTGGCCTTACGGACAGCCCGCTTTGCAAACTTGTCGAGTCAACCACAAGCCGCCATCACGAATGCAACTCCATGCACGTCTCGCCATCCGTCTCAACGAAACACATCCTCAAGAGCCACTTCAAGCCCGGGAAAGCATGCCGACTGCACCACACCCGTTCCCGCTTTCACATCCGCCTGCTCATACAGTCCTTCCTCGTTCAGCGTATAGACGGTAATCGCCTCTTTCATCGGATTGACGATCCAATACTCTTTCACACCGTACGCCATATACAAATTGAATTTGGTCACTAAATCGTGCGCCTGGTTGGAAGGGCTCAAGATCTCAACGATAAGAGTAGGCACGCCGACATACTTCGTTTCCGTAAACCCTTTTGAATCGCAAATAACGCTTAAATCCGGAATGACGACTTTGCGATCGGGAAACTTGTCGCTAGCCAGTTCGATATCGGTCGGCGCCGCAAACACGTTGCACGGCTTCCCACGAAAATAAAGGCCAAATTCGGTATGAAGGTTGCTCGAAACAAGCTGATGCTTGATGCTTGGCGACGGAGCCATATACACAGCGCCATCAATATATTCAAGCCACTCATCGCTTTGTTCCCGCAACGCCCAATATTGCTCGTACGACACATTGGAAAACCGAGGCAAGGACATCGGCATCTTCTCCTTTGTCGCTTACATATTCCCCAAAAGAAGAACGCAACAGCCGTAATGGCCGGTTATTCCTCAAGCATCTTATCCAGCTTCTTATCAAAAGTATACACTTGATATCCCTTCACTTTGTTATAGGCGTATAAAAGGGGATCGACAAAGTCCAAGCGCCTTTTGCCAAACAGAGCAAGCATGATTTTCATATTGATCCACCACAGCTTTAGACCAAGCATCGCTTTCTCGGGCTTGCAAAGTCTCATTTTTATATTTGGACAGAGCCCCTCTTAGATTCCTTTTTTTTGGCTGTTCCAAATCTTCTTTATCCGCATAAGGAAGAATAATGACTTCCACTTTTCTATTTTTTAATGATTGAGGCAAATCGATGATCTTTTCTAAGTCATTGCTGTTTTTGATTACTCTTACAAAATCCATAACGTTTTCACTCCTTTCAAGGAAGATGGATCCTTTTAAACATATTATACCCGTTCATTGTACATCATGAGATGAAAATTCACTTTACGATCTAGGTTTCGCAGCTTTTATCAAGTCATTAACTGTTTTTTCTTTCCATCTAATAAACCTTTGTTTGGTCATGAAAAAAGAAACCTTGAAAGGCCTGCTGCCAATCAAGGCTCTTTATTGTTCTGTCTTAGCGTTCGGGATAAGGCTTCTTTACTTAGCGTCGTTAGAATAATACAAGAAAAGAGAATCCACAACCTCTTGCGGAAGCTGTTGATTGGCAAAATTAAGCGCCACCCATGATAGAACCGTTTGATCCATTGGACGCCAAGTTTTTAAAATCGGCCATGCATCCACACGATAGTTTGCATCTCGAAGTCCTAAAATGCAAATGCCGTAATTTCTATCCCCCCATATGGCCCACTTCATGGAAGAAGGCAACCAAATAACTGTATACGAATTGTATAGCATCGCATCAGCTGGACTTTCCTCAGGCCCCAATTCCAGGACATTTACATATTGATCAGATGTTAAATGAACAGGGAGTTTCACCCAATTATAGTAACCAAATTCTTCATAAAAGTATTCTACAGGATGAGGATCTAGTACAGCAGTAAGAATATACTCATCTTTCATTTTTTTCGACAATTGCTGAATTACGGTCCAAAAATCCCCATCCATTGTCCAGTCGAATTCTTCAGACCAAAAATAACGAAATGGTTCACGAAATACCTGTTTGGGCAATCGATTTTCTAAGAAAAACACATCGTTCACCGTGCGGTATAACTGATAAAATTCTCTTTTTTCTCTCACAAACAATGTTTCTAAATTCACGAAGATCACCTATTGTTTTAAACCTGATTTTTAAAGTCATTTTTTTACTTCCCTTTGGATAATAGTCAGCGGTTGGCCCATCTGTAGATTTCGCTTCATCACGAAGAACGTATTTAGCTCCGTCCTTTGTAAATATCGTTGTTTTTCCATCTTTTGATTTCGATTTTCTCCATCCATTTCTAAGCAGATTTTTTTCGAACTCTGCTTTAGAAACATCCGTCTGTATGTTAATATAGCGGCTGCCGCTTTTAGTCACATTTTTGTATTTACAGGACTTGCATTTCCCTTTAAATAATGTTTTTAACCTGTTTACTAATTTGACTAAAAGCGATACAACAACTCTGTACTTCCCATCCGGATCCACGAACATCACCGGATTGTTGTTCGCATACACATACCCATTTTGCGTCAAGAGGTCATCCGCATCCCCTGGGTCTGGGTCTAAAGAAAGGAACACGCCATGCGTTGGATGATAGTATCGGGCAATTAAGTAATAGAGACCCGTTTCTTGGTCATATTGGTATCCCGCATATCGATATGGGTTTTCCTCCGCCAAGGAGCCGGATTGAGAGAGAATATTCCCCCATGCATCATATTGATAACGGGCCACGATGTTTCCTTGCGCATCCGTTAGGGCGATCACGTCGCCATGGGCGTTATAGTGGTAGAAGTACGTCGCATTGCCTTTTTTCATGGCAAGGAGTTGCCCATTTTCTCCGTATATATACGATCTTACCACATTTCCGCTTGCATCGGTTTCATACAGAACGTTTAGGCTGTCGCCTTGGTAATGGTAGTTCGTCACCACGCCATTCACGGTCTTCTGGATGCGTCGGCCGTCTTCATCATATTGGTACGTCACAAACGGCGTGCTTTCGCCTTTTCTTGTAATCGAAACTAATTGATCCGCCTCGTTCCATTCATACCGGCACTGGCCGTCTTCGACACGGTTGCCGTTCGCATCATACATGATCGTTTCATCGCCGAAACGGATCAACTGATTCGCCGCATTATAATCAGCCGTGGTTGTCGTCGACTGCCCATCTTTCGTTTTCACGATTTGCTTGCGATTGCCGAATCCATCGTACGTATACGCGATCGTCGTTCCATCCGGCCATTGCTCTTCGACTAGTTGATCCAAGGCGTCATAACGATAGAGCGTCTTCGCGCCGGTCGGGGTGGCGATTTCCGTCCGGTTGCCGTTTTCATCGTAACGGTACGTTTCCGATACAATTTCTTTTCCGTCCGCCGTACCGACCGAAACGCTTTCCACTAAGCCGCGGTCATCATACGTAAAGGTTGAACCGGCCCCATTTCCTGTCGTGAAGGTGCGAATGTTTCCTCTCTCGTCATAGTCAAAGCGGTACGTATCTTCCATCTTGGACGACTGTATTTTGATCCAATGCATTGTATTGGTAATGGATCGTTTGACTAAAGGCCCCATGAGAGAACATGAACTGCTGCAATTTATCCGATGTGGTTGGGTACAGCCATTTTTGCAGCCCGCCGCGGTCCGACAGTTCCACCAGCCGATTCGCTTTATCAAATGTTCTCGTTTTGGTGGTGCCGTCTTTTAAATATTTGACGGAAAGTTCGTTCCCATTTTTATCATAACTAAATTCGTAATACGGGACGTTGTTGTAGGAAACCGTTTTGACTCTTTCGGTCCCGTCATACGTCCATTGAATCGTGTTTCCTTTCGGCAAAACCATTTTGATTTTATTTCCGTTGGCATCATATTCATTCGTTGTCACATCATTCAACGGACCGACGGTTTTCACGAGTTTACCGGTCGCATCATAAGAATAGGTAAATGTTTGAGACTGGCCGTCGCTGGTTCGAATGACTTTTGAAGTCATATTGTCATTCGCGTCATACCCATAGTTGACGGACGTACCATTTGCTAACAACAGCTGTTTTAAGCGATTCGATAAATCATACGTGTACTCTTTCTTGTTTCCTTTCTTATCGTACTCGCTTAACAAGTTTCCTACGGCATCATAATTCTTTTTCGCCACATAGCCTTCTTCATCCACTTCTTCCGTGACATCATTTCCGCTGGCATCGTATTTGTTTTTCGTCACCACGTTTCCTTCCATGAGCCGGATCGCGTCAAACCATACCGTTCCCGTGTAATTGCCGCGGAAGACAGCGGATATGTCGATTTTATCAATTGGCTTGGAAGGTTGAATCGAAACGGCGGCACGGTTCCAATCTTGATTGCCAGCAGGGAAATCCGCAGGTGTGAGTAAAATATTTGTAGGTGAAATGGAGAATGCGAATGGTTGCTTGTGATGATGATCGTGACCACTAAGCGAAATGCTGTAAATGATCATTTTATTTGAATGCCAAGCCACCCGTTTTTTCTGTGAACATAACCATCCACGAATGGTTATGTTCATGCTTGGTGGTGAGCGAAACTTGCTCATGTTCAGAAAACCCACGAAATATTGACGACATTAGACGCTGTCGCACTCCGTTTTTCCCCATGGAATGACGCCGATGGCGAGTGAGTCATCTCCCCGCTTCGTCCATGACAAAAGCGCGAACCATCCTTTGGTCCGCGCTCCTCTTTTCCTCTTTTAGCTCCCCCACTCCTCCGGATTCTCCCGCCATTGCCGCAATGTCGCCAGATCGTGTTCGCTGACGGCGCCAAGGCGGACGGCCGTTTCGATGAGGGTGTTGTAGTCCGTAAGCGTGTAGGCAGGCAAATTCTCTGCGGCAAACGCCTGTTTCGCTTTTTCGAGCCCGTATGTGAAAATGGCGGCGACGCCCAGCACCTCGCAGCCTGCCTCTTTCAAGGCGCGGACGGCCGCAAGCGAGCTGCCGCCCGTCGAGATCAAGTCTTCGATGACGACGACGCGCTGGCCCGGTTCGGCTTGGCCTTCGATTTGTTTTCCTTTGCCGTGTGCTTTCGCCTGGCTGCGGACGTAGCACATCGGCAGCTCAAGCCGCTCGCTCACCCAGGCGGCGTGCGGGATGCCGGCGGTCGCCGTGCCGGCGATGAGGTCCGCTTTAGGGAAATGGGTGCGGATGAGTTCGGCGAGGCCGTCGGCGATCAGGCGGCGCACGCCGGGGTAAGCGAGCGTCAGGCGGTTGTCGCAATAAATCGGCGATTTCAAGCCCGAGGACCAGGTAAACGGTTCGTTCGGCTGCAGGGCGACCGCCCCGATTTCAAGCAATTTGGCGGCGATGTCGTGTTTCATTCTCTCTCTCCTCCGTTCCATTCGTGCTGCAGGCGGGCATACGTCCTGAGCGGATCGGCGGCGCGGGTGAGGCTGCGGCCGATGACGATGTAGTCAGAACCAAGCGCACGCGCTTTCCTTGGGGTGACGACGCGCACTTGGTCGTGCGCCGCATCATCAGCAAAGCGGATACCCGGGGTGACGGCAAGGAACGAGGCGCCGCACCGTTCTTTGATGAGCGGCGCTTCGTTCGCTGAACAGACGACGCCGTCAAGGCCGCTTTCTTTCGCCAAGGCGGCGTAATGGGCGACTGTTTCCACAAGCGGGCGGGAAATCCACAGCTCCTCATGAAGCATTCGCTCGTCCGTGCTTGTCAGCTGGGTGACAGCGATGCAGCGCGGCCGCATTCTTCCGCTTGGCGTGCCGGCGTCAAGCCCCTCGATCGCCGCTTCCATCATGCGCCGGCCGCCGGCGGCGTGGACGTTCACCAAATCGGCGCCGACACGGGCGAGCCCTTTCATCGCCTGTTTCACCGTATTCGGAATGTCGTGCAGTTTTAAGTCTAAAAAGACGGCATGTCCTTGTTCTTTGAGAAACGCGACGATGGCTGGACCTTCCTGATAGTACAGCTCCATGCCGACTTTGACGAACAGCGGCGTTCCGGCAAACGGCCGCAAAAACCGCTCCACCTCTTGTTTTGATGGGAAATCAAGCGCGACAATGAACGGCGTGTGCACCGGTCTTCCAGCTCCTTCCTATGCATTCGGAAATGTGGCCGATCCCGAGGTCGTCCAACAGCGCCGGCAGGTCGGCGATGATCGTCGGGCAGACGAACGGATCGACGAAGTTGGCCGTGCCGACCGCAACCGCGCTCGCGCCGGCGTAGAAAAACTCGAGCACGTCTTCCGCCGTTTGAATGCCGCCCATGCCGATGATCGGAATCGACACCGCCTGGCTCACTTCATAAATCATGCGAATGGCGATTGGTTTGACCGCCGGGCCGGATAAGCCCCCGGTGCCGTTGGCCAAAATCGGCCGGCCTGTTTTCACGTCGATGCGCATGCCAACGAGCGTGTTGATCATCGTCAAGCCATCGGCGCCCGCTTGTTCAATGGCCTTCGCCATCGCGACGATGTCGGTGACGTTCGGAGACAGCTTCACGTAAACCGGCACGGCGGACACTTCTTTGACAAGCCGCGTCAGTTCCGCGGCCACGTCCGGCACGGTGCCGAACGCAATCCCGCCTTTTTTCACGTTTGGGCAGGAAATGTTGAGCTCTAACGCATGGACATTGGGCGCTTTGGAAATCGCTTCGGCTACCTCGACGTACTCTTCCACCGTCGAGCCAGCGATGTTGGCGATGATCGGTACGTCAAACTGTTCAAGCCACGGCAGTTCTTCTTCGAGCACTTTGTCAAGGCCGGGGTTTTGCAGGCCGATGGCGTTTAACATCCCGCCCGGCGTTTCTGCCACCCTTGGTGTCGGGTTGCCAAAGCGCGGCTCTTTTGTCGTCGCCTTGATCATAATGGCGCCTAACACGCTTAAATCGTAAAACCGGGCGTACTCGCGGCCAAATCCAAAACAGCCGGACGCCGGCATGATCGGGTTTTTGAGCGAAAGACCCGGCAGTTCGACCGCAAGCCGGTTCATAGCACCACCTCCCCGGCCCGAAACACCGGGCCGTCGCTGCATACTTTTTTATACGCCGTCTCGCTCCCTGGCACATGGCAGACGCAGGCGAAACACGCCCCGACGCCGCAGCCCATCCGCTCCTCGAGCGACAAGTACACCGGCCGGTTCGGAAACCGTTCCGCAAGCGCCCGAAGCATCGGCTTCGGACCGCAGGCGTACAAGACGTCAAACTCGAGCGAGCGCGCTTCGATCACATCGGTGACGCGCCCGGCCGTTCCGTGCGAGCCGTCATCGGTCGCGACATGCGTCTCGCCGAACGCGGCAAATTCCTCTTCGTAAAAGACCGCCGCTTTCGTTTGAAACCCGAGCACGCTCACCACTTTGACGCCGCGCTTTGTGAGCTGTTTCGCCAGTTCATAGAGCGGCGGGACGCCGATGCCGCCGCCGACTAGCAGCGCCCGGCTGCCCGCCGGCGCGGCCTCGAGCGGAAAGCCGTTGCCGAGCGGGCCGAGCACATCGACCGTGTCGCCCGGCTGTTTTTGCGCCAACAGCGCCGTGCCTTTCCCTTCCTGGCGGTAAATGATCGTGCATTGCCCCTGCTTGTGGTCGATATGGCAAAGGCTGAGCGGGCGGCGCAGGAGCGGATCGGCGGATGCGGCCACTTTCACATGAACGAACTGGCCCGGTTGGCGCATCTCTTGCACGAGGCGGCCTGAAAGCGTCAATTCATACGTCCGCTCGGCGATCAACCGCTGGCTTGCGACCGTCATTCGTTCGCGGCCGATCATGACCGCACCAGCCCTTCCGTCATCGCCGTCGTTGAAAACGTCATCGATTCGAGCACTTGCAGCATCGCCCGGGCCGTATCGAGCGACGTCAAGCACGGGATGCCGTTTTCGACCGCTTCGCGGCGGATGCGGAAGCCGTCGCTTTCCGGCTGCTTTCCTTTCGTCAGCGTATTGATGACGACTTGCGCCCTCCCTTGGCGGATGACATCCAAAATGTTCGGTGACGCCGAGTGGATTTTATTGACGACCGTCACCGGAATGCCGGCCGCTTTCAACGTTTCCGCCGTGCCGTTCGTCGCCAACAGCTGGTAGCCGATGTCGGCAAAGCGGCGCGCCAGCTCGACCGCTTCTTCTTTGTCTTTGTCGGCCACCGTCAACAGCACCGCCCCATGCGGCTGGATATGGATGCCCGAGGCGACAAGCCCCTTATAGAGCGCTTTTTCAAACGTCACGTCCTTGCCGATCACTTCGCCGGTCGATTTCATTTCCGGGCCGAGCGAAATGTCGACGTTGCGCAATTTCGCAAACGAGAACACCGGCACTTTCACGTACACGCCAGGGCGCACCGGGCAGACGCCCGTCTCATAGCCCATCTCGGCGAGCTTCGTCCCTAAAATGGCTTTCGTGGCGAGATTCGCCATCGGCACGCCGGTGATTTTGCTTAAAAACGGCACCGTGCGGCTTGAGCGCGGGTTCACTTCCAAGACGTAGACATCGCTTCCCGAGACGACAAACTGAATGTTCAACAGCCCGACAATATGCAGCCCGCGCGCCAGTCGGATCGTGTAATCCGCGATCTTGTCGATCACTTCCGCGCTTAATGTCTGGGGCGGGTAGACGGCAATCGAATCGCCGGAATGGACGCCGGCCCGCTCGATATGTTCCATGATCCCGGGGATGACGACCGTCTCGCCGTCGGCGATGGCATCGACTTCGACTTCCTTGCCAGTGATGTAGCGGTCGACAAGCACTGGGTGCTGTGGATTGACGCGCACGGCGTGTTCCATGTAATGAAGCAGCTCGCCGCGATTGTACACGATTTCCATCGCCCGGCCGCCGAGCACGTACGAAGGACGGACGAGCACCGGGTAGCCGATTTCTTCGGCGATGGCGACCGCTTCTTCGACCGAAACGGCGGTTTTGCCGGCCGGTTTGGGAATGCCGAGTTCCGAGAGCGCCTGTTCAAATTTGTCGCGGTCTTCGGCGCGGTCCAAATCCTCAAGCGTTGTCCCAAGCAAGCGGACGCCGCGCGCCTCGAGTTCCGCCGCCAAGTTGATGGCCGTCTGACCGCCGAATTGGACGATGACGCCGATCGGCTGCTCGAGGTCGATGACATGCATCACGTCTTCGGCCGTCAGCGGCTCGAAATACAGTTTGTCCGACGTGCTGAAGTCGGTCGAGACCGTTTCCGGGTTGTTGTTGATGATGATCGCCTCATAGCCGGCCTGCTTAATGGCCCAGACGCAATGGACGGTCGCATAGTCAAATTCGATCCCTTGGCCGATGCGGATCGGGCCGGAGCCAAGCACGATGACGCTCGGTTTTTCCGTCACGATCGATTCGTTTTCTTCCTCGTACGTGCTGTAGTAGTACGGCGTTTCCGACGTGAATTCGGCTGCGCACGTATCGACCATTTTGTACACCGGCATGATGCCTCGTTGGCGGCGCAGCGCGTAAATGTCGCGCTCCGTTTTGTTCCATAACGCCGCTATCGCCGCATCGGAGAAGCCGAGCCCCTTCGCTTTTTTTAACACGTCAAGGTCGCCCGGGTGGTTTTTCAAGACCGTTTCCATCTCAATAATGTTTTGAATCTTATGCAGGAAAAAGCGGTCGATTTGGCTCCATTCATGCAGCGTCTCCACCGTCACCCCGCGGCGGAGCGCCTCGGCGATGTAAAAGAGCCGTTCATCGCCCGCCTTGCGGATCCGTTTTTCCATCACGTCGTCGGCGGCCGTTTTCGCCTCGTTCAATTCCAGATGATGCACCCCGATCTCGAGCGAACGAACGGCTTTTAACAGTGATTCTTCGAACGTCCGGCCGATCGCCATCACTTCGCCGGTCGCTTTCATTTGCGTGCCCAACCGGCGGTTCGCCGATTCAAATTTGTCAAACGGAAAGCGCGGAATTTTCGTCACCACATAGTCGAGCGCCGGCTCGAAGCAGGCGTACGTTTTCCCGGTGACCGGGTTGATCATTTCGTCAAGCGTCAGCCCGACGGCGATTTTCGCCGCCAGTTTCGCGATCGGATACCCCGTCGCTTTTGACGCCAGCGCCGACGAGCGGCTGACGCGCGGGTTCACTTCAATGACGTAATAGCGGAAGCTGTCCGGGTCGAGCGCGAGCTGGACGTTGCAGCCGCCTTCGATGCCAAGGGCGCGGATGATTTTCAAGGACGCGTTCCGCAAAAGCTGATATTCGCGGTCGCTTAACGTCTGGCTCGGGGCGACGACGATCGAATCACCCGTATGAATGCCGACCGGGTCGATGTTTTCCATGTTGCAGACGACGATCGCGTTGTCGTTGGCGTCGCGCATCACTTCGTATTCAATCTCCTTGTAGCCGGCGATGCTCCGCTCGAGCAAGCATTGGTGCACCGGGCTCATCTTCAAGCCAGTTGACACAATCTCGACAAGCTCTTCTTCGTTCGTGCAAATGCCGCCGCCCGTGCCGCCGAGCGTGAACGCGGGGCGGACGATGACCGGATAGCCGATTTGTTCGACAAACGCATACGCCTCTTCCAGGCTGTGAATAATCGCGCTTTCCGGCACCGGCTCGCCAAGCTCGTTCATGAGGGCGCGGAACTGTTCGCGGTCTTCCGCCTTTTCGATCGCCTCGAGCTTCGTGCCGAGAATTTCCACGCCGCACTCTTCAAGCACGCCGGCCTTGGCGAGCTCAACCGCCAAGTTGAGGCCCGTTTGGCCGCCAAGCGTCGGCAAAATCGCGTCCGGCCGCTCTTTGCGGATGATGCGGGCGACAAAATCGAGCGTCAGCGGCTCCATATAGACTTTATCGGCGATTTCCGTATCGGTCATGATCGTCGCCGGGTTTGAGTTCACCAGAATGACTTTGTATCCTTCTTCTTTTAGGGCTAAGCACGCTTGCGTCCCTGCGTAGTCGAACTCGGCCGCCTGGCCGATGACGATCGGCCCCGAGCCGATGACTAAAATCGTTTCAATGTCGCGGCGCTTAGGCATGGATGACTTCTCCTTTCTTGTTGAACTGGCGGATGAGCGCCAAAAACTCGTCAAACAGCGGATTGGCATCTTCTGGCCCCGGCGACGCTTCCGGATGGTATTGCACCGTAAACGCCGGGAAATCGAGATGGCGCAGCCCTTCGACCGTGCCGTCATTTAAGGCGATATGCGTCACCTCAAGCCGGGTGCCAGAAAGCGACTCGTGCGTGACGGTATAGCCATGGTTTTGCGACGTGATGGCGACTTTGCCGGTGCGCAAGTCTTTGACCGGATGGTTCGAGCCGCGATGGCCGAATTTCATTTTCTCCGTATTCCCGCCGCACGCCAACGCGAACAGCTGATGGCCGAGGCAGATGCCAAAGAGCGGCACTTTGCCGAGAATCCCGCGGATCATCTCGATCGCTTCCGGCACGTCTTTCGGGTCGCCCGGTCCATTGGAAAGCATGACCCCATCCGGATGCCAGCCGAGCACCTCTTCAGCGGTGGCGTTGTACGGCAAGACGATCACATCGCAATTTCGCTTGTTCAGTTCGCGCAAAATGCCGTGTTTCATCCCGAAATCAATCAAGACGATGCGCTCACCGCGCCCCGGGCTCGGGTAGGCGCTTTTCGTTGAGACGCGCCGCACTTGGTCGCGCGGCCACTCCATCGCCCGCAGCTTGGCTGCTGCTTCCGTCGGATCGACATCTAGCCCACAGATCATCCCTTTTAACGTTCCGTATTGGCGGATAAGGCGCGTCAGTTTGCGCGTGTCGATGCCGGAAAGGCCAGGGATGCCTTTTTCTTTCAAATACTCGTCCAACGTCAGTTCTCCGCGCCAGTTGGACGGCTTCACGCACGCTTCTTTGACGATGAACCCGTGCACATGCGAGCGGATCGCTTCAAAGTCGTCGCGGTTGATGCCGTAGTTGCCGATCAATGGATATGTCATCGTCACGATTTGCCCGCAATACGATGGATCGGTCAAAATTTCTTGATATCCAGTCATCCCAGTGTTAAAGACGACTTCCCCGGTCGTCTCTTTCAAGCTGCCAAACGCTTCGCCGACAAAAAACGAACCATCTTCTAAAATCAGCTGCCGTTTCATCTTTACGCCCTTCCTTTCTCCCATACGAGTGTTCCGCCAACGAACGTCATCACCGGCCAGCCTTGGCACACCCAGCTGGCAAACGGCGTATTTTTCCCTTTGGACGCGAACGTCTCGGGATCAATCGCTTCTTCTGTTTCCAAATCAATGACCGCAATATCCGCCGGCGCCCCGACGGCAAGCCGCCCGGCCTTGAGGCCAAAACATTGCGCCGGCTTGATCGTCAGCCAATCGACAAGCTGCTTTAATGTAAACACGCCTGTTTTGACGAAATGGGTATATAAGAGCGGAAACGCCGTTTCGAGCCCAACGATGCCAAACGGCGCCGCCTCGATGCCTTTCGCTTTTTCCGCGGCTGTATGCGGCGCGTGGTCGGTGGCGATAAAGTCGATCGTGCCGTCGAGCAGTCCTTCAATTAATGCGTCACGGTCCTCTCGGCTGCGCAGCGGCGGGTTCATTTTGTAGTTCGCATCAAGCCCCGGAATGTCTTCATCGCACAAGAGCAGATGGTGCGGCGTCACTTCGGCAGTGACGCGGATGCCGGCCCGCTTCGCGTCGCGGACGACGCGCACCGATTCTTTCGTGCTGATATGGCAGACGTGATAATGGCATCCGGCTGCCTCGGCAAGCAAGACGTCGCGGGCGATGTGCACCGCCTCGCAGACGGATGGAATGCCGCGAAGTCCATAGCGCCGGGCGAACTCGCCGTCATGCACCGCTCCGCCGTTTGTCAGCGTGTCGTCCTCGCAATGGGCAACGATCGCCATATCGAGCGCCGCCGCCTGTTTCATCGCTTCAAACATCATCCCGGCCGACTGGACGCCGACGCCGTCATCGGTAAAGGCGAACGCCCCTGCTTCTTTTAGCGCCGCAAAATCGGTCAGCTCCTCCCCTTTTTGCCCAATCGTGATCGCCGCGTACAGAAGCACGTTGACGCGCGCCGTTTCGCGGATGCGGGCTTGCAGCCATTCCATCTGCTCTTTCCGATCCGGCGCTGGGTTCGTGTTCGGCATGGCAGCAACCGTCGTAAATCCGCCTTTCGCCGCGGCGAGCGTGCCCGTTTCAATCGTTTCTTTCGCTTCGCCGCCCGGTTCGCGCAAATGAACGTGCAAGTCGATCAGGCCAGGAACGATGAGACGGCCGCCAACGTCGATAACGTCCTCCTCATTCGCTTCCAGCGGCTGTTCATAGAGGATCGCTGCAATGGTTCCGTGTTCGATTTTGATATGTGTCCGCATCAATTCCCCATCTTTATTGAACGACATGCCATTTTTCAGCCATACGCCCATGCTCCATTCTCCCTTCCATTGCCCGTTTTAAGACAGCCATCCGGACGTAGACGCCGTTTTCCATTTGTTTAAAAATGCGCGATGCCTTCGCTTCGACAAGTTCGCTTGCGATTTCGACCCCGCGGTTGACCGGCGCCGGGTGCAAGATGATGGCGCCCGATTTCATCCGCCGCGCCCGCTCAAGCGTCAGCCCGTACCGCGCATGGTACTCTTCTTTTGTCAGCCCCATCGTTTCCGCATGGCGTTCATGTTGGATGCGCAAAAGCATCACGACATCGGCGCGGGCGATGGCCTCGTCGACTTCGACGTACGTCCCGTACGGATTCGTTTCATCTTTCCACTCCGCCGGTCCGGAAAACAGGACGTTTGCCCCCAGCCTTGTCAACACTTCCGCATTGGAGCGGGCGACGCGGCTATGACGGATGTCGCCGATGATCGCCACCGTCAAGCCAGTGAAGGCGCCAAACTCTTGGCGGATCGTCAATAAATCCAAGAGCGACTGGGTCGGATGGTGCCCGCAGCCGTCACCGGCGTTGATGATCGGAATGCCGACCGCATGGCGGAGCGCTTCGAAATACGCATCTTCGTGATGGCGGATGACAACCGCATCGACGCCGATCGCCTCAAGCGTCCGTACGGTATCGTACAGCGTCTCCCCTTTTTGCACGCTCGAGCGTTCCGGGTCAAATGGAATGACATGAAGCCCAAGCTTCCGTTCCGCCATCTCGAAGCTGCATTTCGTGCGCGTGCTCGGTTCGAAAAACAAGTTGGCGACGTACATCGGCGCCGCCGGGCGCCAGATGCGCCCGCTGCGGAACGCTTCCGCTTCATCGAGCAAACGGTGGATTTCATCAAGCGGCAGTTCACTTAATGCGAAAAGATGGGTCATCGGTCTCGCTCCTTTTCGTTTTTTCGCGAAAAAAAACACCTTGCCGGCCAGGCAAGGTGTGACGATCGGCGCATGGCAGAGCCGAAGAAGGTGCACTCCGGCCCTGGATGCGCCTGTTTTCACACCTTTTTAAGCCTCGCGGGACTTAATTAAAAGGTGCTTTCTCCTATTAGGCGACATGGTCGCTCTGGTTTTCTTCAAATAGGTTTTCCGCGGCTTGCGGACGCCCCGGCAAAATCAAGTTGAGGAGGACGCCGACAATGGCCGAGAGCGCCATCCCGGTAATTTGGAAGCTGTCGCTGATTTTCAGCACCGCTCCGCCGATGCCGATGACCAAGATGACCGAGGCGATGACTAAATTGCGCGTCTGGCCGAAATCGACGCGGCTGTCGATCAACATGCGCAGTCCGGACGAGGCGATGATGCCAAACAGCAAGATCGACACACCGCCCATGACCGGCGTCGGAATCGAGCTGATCAGCGCCGTGATTTTGCCGACGAAGCCGAAAGCGATCGCGATGACCGCCGCGCCGGCCAGCACGTAGACACTGTAGACGCGGGTGATCGCCAGCACACCGATGTTTTCCCCGTACGTCGTTTTCGGCGGACCGCCAAGCAAGGCGGAGATCATCGTCGCCGTTCCGTCCCCTAAAATCGAGCGGTGCAGCCCCGGTTTTTGAATGAGGTCGCGGCCGACGACTTTGCTTAAGACGAGCTGGTGGCCGATATGCTCGGACAAGGTGACGATCGCCACCGGCACCATGAGCATCACGATCTCCCATGTGACGCGCACCGGATAATCGGCAAACGGGATCAAGAAATCCGGCCATTCGAACCATTTCGCCGCCGCCACTTTCGACAAATCGACGAGCCCGACCGCCAACGCGTAGAGATAGCCGACGACAATGCCGACAAGCACCGGAATCAAGCTCAACATGCCGCGCGCGAGCACGGAGCAGACGATCGTGGCCGCGAGCGTCACGAGCGCCACCGAGAAATGGAGCAAGCTGTATTTGCCGTCCGGGCCGTTCATCGCCATCCCGACCGCCGTCCCGGCCAAGCCGAGGCCGATGACGATGATGACCGGGCCGACCACAACCGGCGGCAACAGTTTCATCACCCAGCGGTAGCCGGCTTTTTTAATGATGAGGGCGACAACCCCGTACACCAATCCGGCGAGGAAGCTGCCGATCATGGCCGCTCCCGGGCCGCCAGCCGTTTTCGCCGCGATGATCGGCGCAATGTAGGCGAACGACGAGCCAAGATACGCCGGCACTTGCCATTTCGTAATGAGCAAAAACGCCAATGTTCCAAGCCCGCTTGTCAGCAAGGCGATCGACGGATCTAAGCCGACTAAGTACGGCACTAAAATCGTCGCCCCGAACATGGCGAATAAATGCTGAAGGCTTAAGGTGATCCATTGCCCAACAGTCGGGCGGTCTTGAATGTCCAACACCGGTTTGTTCATCTTTCGTCACTCCTTTGATCAAATGAGCGAGGCTTGCTTTCTAGTGTGCACAAAAAAATCCCTCTTTGCCCGCGAAGACGCAAAGAGGGTGCAGAAACAGCCGAAACGATTCCGCCCCTTTTGCAGCCTCACGGGACTGCGCTTAAAAGGGTGCTTCGCTATTTTTCATGAATGGAGACTTGATCGATGCCGTCCACTTCCGAAAGCTCCACGACGATCAGTTCCGAACGAGAGGTCGGCACGTTTTTGCCGACGAAATCAGCGCGGATCGGGAGTTCCCTGTGGCCGCGGTCAACAAGCACGGCGAGCTGGATGCGCGCCGGGCGGCCCAAATCCATGACCGCATCCATCGCCGCCCGCACCGTCCGGCCGGTGAAGAGCACGTCATCAACTAAAATGACATTCCGCTCGGTCACCGGAAACGGCACATTCGTTCCTTTCACAAGCGGTTCATGGTCGTCCGTCTTCACGGTCAAATCGTCGCGGTACAAGGTGATGTCAAGCTCACCGACGGGAACGGACGCCCCTTCAATTTGCTCGATCCGCTCCGCCAAGCGGCGCGCCAAGTAAATGCCGCGCGTTTTAATTCCGACAAGCACGCAGCCGTCAATGCCTTTGTTTCGTTCGATGATTTCGTGGGCGATGCGCGTCAAAGCGCGGCGAATCGCCTGTTCGTCCATCACGACCGCCTTTTGCATCCAAGCCACCTCCGTTTGCACAAAAAACCCCCCGCCTGTGAAGCGGGGGATGGCGCGCTTATCGCCAAACAAGATGGGCATACATCGCCCTTCTTTGTCATTCCGACCCCTTTTCAGCCTCACAGGACTGAACTTAAAGGTTCCTGTTCACCTGTTTTCATTGTAAAGGGGGCGTGTTCGTTTGTCAATCGTTTTTTCGCAGCCAGTCAAGCAGCTCAGCAAACTCCGGCGGCAACGGCGCTTCGAATTCCAAATACTCGCCGCTTCTCGGATGACGGAAGCCGAGCACCCCGGCGTGAAGCGCCTGGCCGTCGATGGCGAGCGTTTTTTTCGGCCCGTATTGCGGGTCGCCAGCGAGCGGATAGCCGATGTATTTCATATGGACGCGAATTTGGTGCGTCCGCCCCGTTTCCAGCTGGCACTCCACATACGTATAATGGCGAAACCGCTCGAGCACGCGGAAATGGGTGACGGCTTCCTTGCCGTTTTCCTCGGTGACGGCCATTTTCTTTCGATCGCGCTTGTCGCGGCCGATCGGCGCGTCGATCGTCCCGTAATCGTGTGGAATGACGCCGTGGACGATCGCCTTGTAGCGGCGCGTCACCGTTTTGTTCACAAGCTGCTCAACGAGCGAGCGGTGGGCGGCGTCGTTTTTCGCCACCATCAATAGTCCTGATGTGTCTTTGTCAATCCGATGGACGATGCCGGGGCGAAGCACGCCGTTGATCCCAGACAGGTCGCGGCAATGGGCGAGAAGCGCGTTGACAAGCGTGCCGCGCATATGCCCGGGCGCCGGATGGACGACCATGCCGCGCGGTTTGTTGACGACAAGGACATCCTCATCCTCATAATAAATGTCCAGCGGAATCGGCTCCGGCTCGACATGAAGCGGCTCCGGCTCCGGCGGTGAGACGGCGACCGAGTCGCCCGCCTCGCATTTGTAGTTCGCCTTCACCGTTTGGCCGTTCACGGTCACAAGCCCGTTTTTGATCCATTGCTGCACTTGTGAACGCGACCATTCCTCATTTAACGCCGCGATCACTTTATCAATTCGTTCGCCGTCATATTCGTCTTCAATGTGAAATGTGATCGTGTCCATCTACTCATTCCCTTTCTCTGGTGTCGCGAAAAAAAACATATGGACAAACAGCAAGATGACGCCGACCGTCAGCGCCGAGTCAGCCACGTTGAACACCGGAAAACTGTACGTGCCGATGTACGCGTGGATGAAATCAACCACTTCCTTGCGAAAGACGCGGTCGAGAAAATTGCCAATCGCCCCGCCGAGCATCAGCCCAAGCCCTACGCCCGCCAGGCGTTCAGAAGGCTTCAGGCGGCGGATGTAGATCACGATCGCCGCCACGACAATAACCGTAATCAAATAAAAGAGCCAAAACTGCCCTTCCAGCATGCCCCACGCCGCGCCGCGATTGCGGTGCGACGTAATATAGAGTACATTGTCAATGACCGGGATGCTTTCCCCAAGCCGCATATAGCGGACGACAAGCCATTTCGTCCATTGATCGAGGATGACGACCGCCGCCGCAATCCAATAGTATGCCACCGTGCCAAGTCCCCCTGTCCTTCTCATTCATCCTTTTTGCATTGTAGCATAATTCGCCATGGCAAACAAATGAAGCGGCAAGGCCGCCCCAAGGCAGCCTGCCGCTTTTCGTTACGCTGAATAATGTTCATTCACGATATGTGCGCAGCGCGGGCAAAGCGTCGGGTGGGACGGATCTTGTCCGACAGCTGGAGTCACCGTCCAGCACCGCTCGCACGTCTCGCCTTCCGCCGGGCGGACGAGGACGGCCACGTGGTCGAGCCGCTCGGCTTCGGCCGGCGCGGCGTCATACGGCTCATCGGCGATCGAAAAGGCGGAAACGATGAGAAGCTGGCGCAAATCAGCGTCCAGCGACGCCAACAGCTTCCGCGCCTCGTCTTTCGGATAGATCGTGACACTCGCGGTCAGCGATTTGCCGATCACTTTTTCATTGCGGGCGTTCTCGAGCGCTTTTAATATATCATCGCGCACGTCCATAAACGCATCCCATTTCGCCAGCAGCGCTTCTTCGCCGTCGATCGCGATCGGCTCCGGCATATCGGTGAGCTGGACGCTTTCGACGTTTTCTTTTCGGTTCGGGATATGCTCCCACACTTCATCGGCGGTATGCGGCAAAATCGGCGCGATGAGCTTCGCCAACGCGACGACCGTTTCATAGAGCACCGTCTGCACGGCGCGGCGGGCGCGTGAGTCGGCCGCTTCGATGTATAAAATGTCTTTCGCCATATCCAAGTAAAACGCGCTCAGCTCGACGGTGCAGAAATGGTTCATCTCATGGTAAACCGCGGCGAAATCGTAGCGGTCATAGGCCTTTTTCACTTTGGCGATCAGCTTGTTCAACTTCGCCAGCATATAGCGGTCGACTTCGCCAAGCTCCCCAATCGGCACGGCGTTTTGGTTCGGGTCAAAATCGAACAAGTTGCCGAGCATAAACCGGAACGTGTTGCGGATTTTCCGGTACACTTCGGACACTTGTTTTAAAATATGATCGGAGATGCGCACGTCCGCTTGGTAGTCGACTGACGAGACCCAAAGCCGCAAAATGTCGGCGCCAAACTGTTCCATCACTTTCGCCGGCACGACGACGTTGCCGAGCGACTTGCTCATTTTCCGCCCTTCGCCGTCCAAGACAAAGCCGTGGCTCAACACGCCTTTATACGGCGCTTTGCCGGTGACGGCAACGGCGGTGGACAGCGATGAGTTGAACCAGCCGCGGTATTGGTCGGAGCCTTCCAAGTACAAATCAGCCGGACGCACGAGATCGTCGCGTTCGACCAACACGGCTTGGTGCGACGAACCGGAGTCAAACCAGACATCCATAATGTCCGTTTCTTTCGTAAAGATGCCGTTCGGGCTCGACGGATGGGTGAATCCTTCCGGCAGCAAGTCTTTCGCCTCGCGTTCAAACCAGACGTTCGACCCGTATTGGCGGAACAGGTTCGACACATGCTCAATCGTCTCATCGGTGATGATCGGTTCACCGTTTTCGCCGTAAAAGACCGGAATCGGCACCCCCCAGGCGCGTTGGCGGGAAATGCACCAGTCGCCGCGGTCGCGCACCATGTTGTGGATGCGGATTTCCCCCCACTCCGGAATCCATTTCGTTTCCTTAATCGCTTGAAGCAGCTCGTTGCGGATTTTATCGATCGATGCAAACCATTGCGTTGTCGCCCGGAAAATCGTCGGCTGCTTTGTCCGCCAGTCGTGCGGATACGAGTGGGTGATAAACCCAAGCTTCAACAAAGCGCCGACTTCCTCAAGCTTCTGTGTAATCGCCTTGTTGGCGTCTTCGTAAAACATCCCGGCAAATCCCGGCGCTTCCTCGGTCATGTAGCCGCGTTCATCAACCGGACAAAGGACCGGAAGCCCATATTTTTGCCCAACGAGAAAGTCGTCTTCCCCGTGGCCCGGCGCCGTATGGACGCAGCCCGTGCCGGCGTCGGTCGTGACGTGTTCGCCGCACACAACAAGCGAGTCGCGCTCATAAAACGGATGTCTCGCCACGACGTATTCAAGCTCTTTTCCTTTGACCGTTTTGACGACCGACCATGCGTCCCAACCGATTTCTTTCGCCACCGATTCCGCCAAAGCGGCAGCGACGACATACCGTTTTCCGCTGACATCGACAACATGGTAATCCAAATCCGGATGAACCGCGATCGCCAAGTTCGCCGGAATCGTCCACGGCGTCGTCGTCCAAATGACGATTCGCTCATCGCCCTCAAGCACGCCTTTGCCGTCTTTCACCGGGAAGGCGACATAAATCGACGGCGAACGCTTGTCTTTATATTCGATTTCCGCTTCGGCGAGCGCCGATTCGCTTGACGGGGACCAATAGACCGGCTTCAACCCTTTGTAGATGAGCCCTTTTTTCGCCATTTCGCCAAACACTTTAATTTGCTGGGCTTCGTACTCCGGTTTGAGCGTAATGTACGGGTTGTCCCAGTCGCCGCGCACACCGAGCCGCTTGAACTGCCGGCGCTGGTTGTCGATTTGTTCATACGCATATTGCTCGCACCGCTTGCGGAACTCGGCGACGCTCATCGATTTGCGGTCGACGCCTTGCTTCGCGAGCGCCGTTTCGATCGGCAGTCCGTGCGTATCCCAGCCCGGCACGTACGGCGCGCAATAGCCGTTCATCGATTTGTAGCGGACGATGATATCTTTTAAAATTTTGTTCAGCGCATGGCCCATATGAATGTCGCCGTTGGCATACGGCGGGCCGTCATGCAGAACAAACAGCGGCCGTCCTTTCGTCCGCTCCTGCACTTTCCGGTAAATGTCCATTTCCTCCCATTTTTTTTGCATTTCCGGCTCCCGCTTCGGCAAGTTGCCGCGCATCGGGAACTCGGTTTGCGGCATAAGCAGCGTTTCTTTGTAATCCATCCTTGCTCCTCCTTCGAACGATAGATTCCAAATAAAAAAACCGTTCTCCCCCGGCAAGGGACGAGAACGGTCTCGCGGTACCACCCTTCTTGGCCATGCAAACGACGCACAGCCCACTTTTCATTCGTAACGGGAATGACGCGCCATGGCCTACTTGATGTTCGGCATGGAACTCCAGGGTGATGTTCACTCTTGCGCCGATGCCAGGCTTCCACCATCCCCGGCTCGCTGCGACCGGTCGTACAAGAGCTACTGTCCCTTTCATCGTCGATGGCTATTTCGCTATTCATCCTGAAAAAAGCCAACCGCCTCCCACGGCGGCTGATGCGGCGATTTTTGCCAATTATTATAACCGAAACGTCTTCGGTTCGTCAAGGCTGTGACAGCGGTTCTCTCGCCCCTTCTTCCAAATCCGGCGCCTCATACTCCATCAACTCGTCCCAATCGCGGCTGTTGATCATATCAAGCTGCGCCTCGACAAGCATGCGGAAACGGGCGCGGAACACTTTCGACTGCCGCTTCAGCTCCTCGATCTCGAGGGCGATTTTCCGCGATTTCGCCAATGCATCGCTGATGATGCGCTCGGCGTTTTTTTCCGCCTCTTTAATGATCAGCTTCGCCTCTTTTTGCGCATTCCGCTTCACTTCTTCCGCTGCTTCTTGAGCAACAAGAATCGACTTATTGAGCGTCTCTTCAATGTTCGCAAAGTAGTTCAGCTTTTCCGTCAGTTCGGCCACTTTTTCTTCCAGCTGCTTTTTTTCACGGATGAGCATTTCATAGTCTTTAATGACTTGATCGAGAAACTCGTTCACTTCGTCTTCATCGTACCCGCGAAACCCGCGGCTGAATTCCTTGTTGTGAATATCCAATGGCGTCAACGGCACAACGGCCACCTCCGTCTCCATCATTCCTTTTCTTCACTTTCATTCGACACGGTTTGCCGATTTCCTGCCGTCATTTGCTTATTTTTGTCGGCCGATCTGAACGAGCCAGCGCTCTTTTTTCGTCGGCCCTTCCACCGAAAACAGCTTGCAGCGGCCAAAACCGCGCGCCGACAGGACATCGCCCGGTCCGCAGAGGAAATCCGGCTTGTCCACCACCTTCCAGTTGACTTTGACAAGCCCGCTTTCAACAAGCGCACGCGCTTTCTCGCGCGCAAGGCGAAACGCCTGAGCGAGCACAGCATCGAGCCTTAGAGAAGACACCGTGACCGTTCCTTCCTCCCACGTTTCGGCAAGCGGCATGGCTGCCGACAACGGAAGCGGCTCAAGCGCAACCGGAGCTTTGCCGATCGTTTCGACATGCAAGCGGACGTAGTCGGCGACCTCAGCAGCAACAAAAAACTGAATTTCCCCATCCCGAACGAGAATATCGCCAAACTTGCCGCGCCGCAAGCCAAGCGACATCAGCGCCCCCAACACGTCGCGATGTTCAAGGGAAACGAATTTCGCCGGATAGCGGACGGCAAACAGCACAATGCCATAATCCTCTTCCTCAGGGTCGATATACGGCGGAGCGAGAAACGCCCGCTTCCGCTCGACAAACGGGGCGCCTCCGAAAAAAAACACGCGCACGTCTCCATCGCCGCCCGTGATGCTTTGCACGATTTGCTGCTCGCGCGGATCGAGAAAATCGGTCAGCTTCGGAGCGTACTGACGGCTCACCATCTCCTTCCACTCGAGCACTTGATCAATGAACGGATGTTCCTCTTTGCGAAAATGCTGATACAGCTCCACTCGACGTCACCTTGCTTTCATGGAAGAAAGGAACCCACAACGGATTCCTCTCTGCGAGTTTCGCCCTTCCGCCTTTTTGCCTGCCGGACGGAGAGCGGCGGCGCCGTGCGCGCAAAACGAAGTTAAAACTGCGACTGAAGAATGTCGAACAGGGCGTGAAGCCCTCTCGTCGCGAATTCAAGAACGATAAACGCGACGATTGGGGAGACGTCAATGATGCCAAGCGGCGGAATGACCCGCCGAAACGGCTCCAAATACGGCTCGCAAATAGCGGCCAACATCTGTCCGAACCGCGTTTCGCGCGCATTGGGAAACCATGACATTAAAATATAAATGATCAGCGCATACGAGTACACTTGAATCACTGTCGTCAAAAACGTGAGTACATAATCCAACAGCTACCACCTCTTCATCGGTCTGTCATCCTCGCCGTCGAGCGAAATCGAGCCGCTGACGTCGACGTTTTCCGGGGTGCATAAAAAAATTTTTGTGCCGACTTGCTGAATGTCGCCGCCAATGGCGTACACCGTGCCGCTTAAAAAGTCGACGATCCGCTTCGCCTGCTCATGCTGGATGCGCTGCAAGTTGACGATGACCGCGCGCCGGCTTTTCAAATGGTCGGCGATCTCCTGCGCCTCCGCATACACCCTCGGCTCAGCAAGCACGACTTTCGCCGATTTTTGCACGCTTTGCAGGCTGACGACGTTCGCCTTGCCTGCCGTCTTCGGCAGCGCCTCTTCTTCCGGCTGTGGCGCCTCATATTCTTCTTCATAGTCTTCGTAGTCTTCTTCTAAAAAATAATCACGGAATTTTTTCATCAATCCCATCCGGTTTCACCTCCTACAATGATCCAACAAGCGCGCTGCCTATGCGCACAAACGTCGCTCCTTCCTCGATGGCGATCGTGTAATCGTTTGACATGCCCATTGACAGTTCGGTGCATGGGGCATGGGCCATTCCCAACGCCTGAACGCGTTCCTTCAGCATCCGCAATTGGCGAAAGCAAGCGCGCAATACCGCTTCGTCGTCCGTGTGCGGCGCCATCGTCATCAATCCGACGACTTCGATGCGCGAAAAGGCGCGAAGTTGTTCAATAAACGGAATCGTTTCTTCGGGGGCGAGCCCGTGTTTGGTCACTTCCCCCGACACGTTCACTTGCACAAAACATTTTACTGGCCGCACCGCCCGTTTTTCAATTTCTTTCGCGAGCGACAAGCGGTCGAGTGAATGAATGTAATCGACTTTATCAATAATGTCTTTGACTTTGCGCGACTGAAGCGTCCCAATGAAATGCCACGTCGCTTGATTTCCGATCCGTGCATGCTTTTCAATCAATTGGTCGGAGCGGTTTTCGCCGAGGTCGGCAATGCCGGCGTCAAGCACCTCCATCGCCCGCTCGGCATCGACATATTTAGTGACCGCCACGATGCGCACGCCGGCCGGATCGCGGCCGACGCGAGCGCAGGCCGCCTCGATTTCTTGGCGAATGGCCGCCAAGTTGTCGCGCACCGTCATGCCGTCTCCTCCCTTCGGCCGATAAACGCCAACATCCTTCCAGTCGTTCCGCGGTCGCGGCGGTGGGAAAAAAACAACGCTTCCTCACAGCTTGTACAGCGTTCTGACACATAAATATGGCTGTTCGGAACGCCAGCCGCGATCAACTGAAGCCGATTGGCTTCCTTTAAGTCGAGCGCATATTGCCCTGGGCTTGTTTCCCGCCATGGCAACGGGCTTTCCGGAGGAAGCGTCGGGCGCAGACTGTCCACGACACGGTCGTCAACCGTATAACAGCACGGACCGATGGCAGGTCCGATGGCAACATAGATGTCGCTCGGCGCGATGTGTTCGCGCGTTTGCCAAAGCCGCACCATGTGACCAGCGATGCCGCCCGCCGTTCCCCGCCACCCGGCATGAGCAAGGCCGACTAACCCAGCAGATGGCGCCACAAAATAAATGGGCACACAATCGGCAAAACAAAGCGCGAGCAACACCTCCGCTTCGTCTGTATACAACCCGTCGACCCCTGGAACCGCCGTGGCGAAATCTTGCGCTCCGTTCCCCCGTTCGTTTTTCGTCACCTTCCGAATGTCGGCGCCATGCACTTGTTCACAACATACCCATCGCTCAAGCGGGAATGAGAGCCATTGCGCCAAACGCCCGCGGTTGGCGACAACAACCGTGCGATCGTCGCCGACGTGCAGCCCCATATTCAGCGAAGCGAACGGCCCTTTGCTCTCCCCGCCATGTTTCGTCGTCAATCCAGCGACGGCTCCAGCAAACGGAGGCGCACCGCAGCGGAGCCAGCCGCGGGCTTCTTGTTGAAAAATGTCCGGCATTCGCGTCAACCTCACGCTGTTTTTTGTAGTTTTTTATCACTTTTTTTCCTATTTTATCATAGTTTGTTTGTCCATGATAACCTTTATTTATGATTTTGTCGAAACATTGCCGCAGAAATTGTCCAACCCTTATTGCCGCCCGAAAACCGCGCTGGCGGCATAGCCGATCTGCCCACGAAAAGCGGAAAGGTCTGCAACATCGTCCTGCCGCGTTGCAAGCGACGGGGCCAATCGTTGCACCAGCCGTTTAATCGGAATCATGAAGGCGGACTAAAATAACATCGGCTCCGATTTTGACGATGTTCTGCCATGGAATGACGACCGCCTCTTCGCGGCCGAACAGCCCGAGCATCTTTCCGGCGCCTAAAATAATGAGTGAGCGGATTTTTCCAGTATCTAAATCAATATCAATGTCCCCAATATTGCCAAGCTTCTTCCCATTGGCTACATTGACGACATCTTTCGTCTGAAATTCGGAAATTCTCATCACGGTTTTTCTCCCCGCCTTTCCTCTCTCCCTCTTTTTCATCTATATGAAGCCAAATGTGCAGTTATGTGCCAAAGAAAAAGGCTGCACCTGCAGCCTGTCACACTTGGATGTTTTTATTCATTTGCCGGATCGCCGCTTTTTCGAGCCTCGACACTTGCGCTTGGGAAATGCCGATTTCCTCGGCCACTTCCATTTGCGTCTTTCCTTGGAAAAAGCGTTTGCGGATGATCATTTTTTCCCGCTCATTCAACCGCCGAAGCCCTTCCTTCAAGGCGATTTCTTCGATCCATTGGCTGTCGCGGTTGCGCTCATCGCTCAGCTGGTCCATCACATAAATCGGGTCGCCGCCGTCGTTGTAAATCGGCTCAAACAACGAAACAGGATCTTGAATGGCATCGAGGGCAAAAACCACTTCCTCATGGGCGACGCCGAGTTCTTTGGCAATTTCCTCGGTTGACGGTTCTTTCGCCGTCTCGCTCATGAGCCGCTCTCGCACTTGCAACGCTTTGTAGGCGATGTCGCGCAGCGAGCGCGAAACGCGGATCGGGTTGTTGTCGCGCAAATAGCGGCGGATTTCGCCGATGATCATCGGCACGGCGTAAGTGGAAAACTTCACGTTTTGATTGAGGTCAAAATTATCAATCGATTTCATAAGTCCGATGCAGCCGACTTGAAACAAATCATCGACAAATTCGCCTCGGTTGTTGAAGCGCTGAATGACGCTCAACACGAGGCGCAAGTTGCCGTTTACTAATTTTTCTCTTGCCTCCAAATCCCCCTCATGCATCCGTCGAAACAGTTCACGCATTTCCTCATTTTTGAGGACGGGAAGCTTCGAAGTGTCTACGCCGCAAATCTCGACTTTGTTCCTCGTCAAGTTGTTCCCTCCCATCAGGAGATGCTAAGTCGTCAGTTTTCAGTATCTCCTTGGAAGGGAAAAATATGCACAGCCTGTCCGACGCGGAAAAAGCGGCGGAATTTCGCTCCCGCCGCCCGCTACATCATTTTATTGAATTCTTTGCGCAACCGTTTAATGATCCGCTTCTCGAGCCGCGATATGTACGATTGCGAAATACCGAGCAAATCAGCGACGTCTTTTTGCGTCTTTTCTTCGCCGCCGGAGAGGCCAAAACGCAATTCCATAATTTGCTTCTCGCGGTCGCTCAGCTGGCGCAAGGCGTTTAAGAGCAAGCGCCGGTCGACATCCGCTTCCAAATCTTTCGTAATCACGTCGTCATCCGTTCCCAACACGTCGGAAAGCAACAGCTCGTTGCCATCCCAGTCGATATTGAGCGGTTCATCAAACGACACTTCCGCCCGCACTTTGTTGTTGCGGCGCAAATACATTAAAATTTCGTTTTCAATGCAGCGCGACGCGTATGTCGCCAGCTTGATCTTCTTCTCTGGGTTGAACGTGTTGACCGCCTTAATGAGGCCGATCGTTCCAATGCTGATCAAATCTTCAATGTGAATGCCGGTGTTTTCAAACTTGCGCGCAATGTAGACGACAAGACGCAAATTGCGTTCGATCAAAAGCGATCTTGCCGTGTCATCACCGGCGGCGAGCCTGGCAATCAGCTGCTCCTCTTCTTCTTTTGTCAGCGGCGGCGGGAGGGCTTCGCTGCCTCCGATATAATAAATTTCATCCGCCTTCAGGCCAAGCTTGGCCAAAAGCTTATACAGCCAGTTCATGAAGCGAAGTTTCCATTTTCTCATGAAAATCCCCCTTCTAAACGGATCAAAAGTGAGTATGATATACTAACAAAACTTACGAAGCGGTCAGCTTTCTTCCCGCCTGCACCATTTTCGGATGGACGATGCAGTCGTACTCCCCATCCGTCGACAGCGGATCAGCGCTTAGCGCCACAAGCCCTTGCGCTACTTCCAACCATTCGTTTTCGTACCGCAGCATAATGCGGTCTGGCTTAACCGCCGCCATCATTTGTGGACCGCTGCCGACCGCACGGTACGGAATGAGACGGAGGCGATGGACCCACCGCTCCGGCGGGGAAGCCAGCATCATGGGAGAGCTGAGACAACCCAGTAGCTCCTCAGGAAGCACGGCCTTTGCTTTTTCCTGTTCGACTACCATCACCGGCGTTTTTGTCAACGGATCGACGAGCTGGTTGCCGCTGTCAATCAAGCCGCGCAGCATAAGCGGCCGCCCGTCCCATACGATCTTGACCTCAATGATATATTCAAACCGCAGTTTTTTTTCGCGAATCGCCTCCACCCTTCGGCGAGAAAAAAGCCATAAAACCGGAAACCCGATGACAACAAACAGCCAACTGACCGGATCGCCCGCTCCGGGATGATGCATGAGAAGCATTCCTTGGCGGACGGACAGTTGGTGCGCGAAAACATAATGAACCGCCAGCATGCCGCCGCCGACGGCGAACGTGGCAAAGTAAAACGCCAGCATATTCTCAAGCAAATAGCGCGGGCGCTTAAACCCGAAGGCGGCCCACACGATCAACACGGAAACAGCTACTTTTACCAACGGGTGCTGGGCGATGGCGGAAAACGGGGTAAACAGCAATATGACAAGCAGCGAACCGATCAACGCCCCAGCCAACAGACGCCACCAGACGATCGGCCGCTTGAGCATGAGCGCCGTCAGCCAAAGAAGCAACGCGTCAAAACAGACGTTCAACAGCCAAATCACATCGAGATAGACGACCAACCGTCAAGCCCCTCCCCCGCCCATATCGGCTTTGTCTGAAACAAGTATATAGCACCTTGCGAGGGAAAGTCTGTCAATCGGTGGCGGTGAAAAAGGAGATGTTTTGTCAAAACAGGGGGAACCACGGCGGATCAAATCGGCCGGCACGAAAGCCTAGCCCGCCTTCTCTTTTTCGCCCTTTCGTTGCGAGAGAGCGGGCGGCCAACGCGAGAAGTTTTTGGTCCTAATCGGAAAAGCGAGGCTGTCTCAAAAGATCGTCTTTCTTTAAGAGAGATACAATATATTGTTTCACCAAAGTGCTTCGTGTACGTCTGTGCATGTATCTTGCGATGAAGAAAGGGGCTGACCTAAAAGCCTGCTTTTTGTCGGACTTTTGGAGTCAGCCCTCTTCATTTTTTATTTTGACGCAAAAAGTGGGGCTGACCCAAAACGCGAATGCGTTTGGGGCCAGCCCCTCGTTTCGCCATCTAGCGGCGGCGGTTGCGGTTGCGCAAGAAAGCGGGAATGTCAAGCGGATCTTCTGCTTGCCCCGAGCGGAGCGCCGCATAGTCTTGTATCGGCTCTTCGCGCTTTTCCCGCTTTGGCGCCGGCGCCGCTTTCGGCACAGTGCCGATGCCAATGCGCGGCGGCCGCGGCTGCGAAGCGACGTTTTCGTTGAATCCGGTCGCAATGACCGTCACGATGATCTCGTCCTTTAAGTTCTCATTAATAACGGAGCCGAAGATCATGTTCACTTCTTGGTCGGCCGCCGAAGCGACGATATCGGCAGCCTCCTGCACTTCGTACAAACTTAAGTTCATGCCGCCGGTGATGTTCATGAGCACCCCTTGCGCGCCGTCGATCGACGTCTCCAACAGCGGGCTGGAAATGGCTTTTTTTGCTGCCTCAGCAGCTCGGTTTTCGCCGCTGGCGATGCCAATCCCCATCAATGCCGAACCTTTATTCGACATGATCGTCTTCACATCAGCGAAGTCAAGGTTGATCAACCCCGGCACGGCGATCAAATCGGAAATGCCTTGCACCCCTTGGCGCAGCACATTGTCCGCTTCGCGGAACGCCTCAAGCATCGGCGTATTTTTGTCGACAATCTCAAGCAACCGGTCGTTCGGAATGACGATGAGCGTATCGACCGCCTCTTTCATGGCGGCGATGCCGCTTGCGGCCTGCGTCGCCCGCTTCCGCCCCTCAAACGTAAACGGGCGTGTAACAACGCCGACCGTAAGCGCCCCTAACTCGCGCGCAATTTGGGCGATGACAGGCGCCGCCCCAGTTCCCGTGCCGCCGCCCATGCCAGCGGTGACAAACACCATATCGGCGCCGCGAAGCGCTTCTTCAATTTGCTCTTTGCTCTCCTCAGCTGCTTTTTTTCCAACTTCTGGGTTCGCCCCCGCGCCCAAGCCGCGTGTCAGCTTCGCCCCGATTTGCAGCTTGATCGGCGCCTTCGACAAGTTGAGCGCCTGTGCATCCGTATTGACCGCAATAAACTCTACACCTTGCACCCCATGCTCAATCATCCGATTGACGGCGTTGTTGCCGCCGCCCCCGACTCCAATCACCTTGATCGTTGCCAACTGATCGACTGTTGTCTCAAACTCCAACATGGCCAAATCCTCCTAAAATTTCAATCTCTATTCAAAGAAAGAACCAAAAAATCTCTTGACCTTCTTCCCAAAATGGTCTTCTTTCTTTTTCGGTTTCGACTGCTGTTTTGGCGAGGAGCGCTCGACCGGCTCCACCGCAGCGGCAGCCGGGACCGTTTTCCCTTGCAGCTGCGCCTGCCGGTAGGCGAACTTGAGCAAGCCAACGCCGATCGTATACTGCGGGTCGCGCACACCGATATAATCCGGCATGGCAATGCGGACGCTCGTCCCTAAAACGACGTGGGCCAGCTCAAGCAACCCTGGCATATTGGCGACGCCGCCGGTCAGCACATAGCCGCCGGGGAGATCGCGAAACCCGAGACGACGCACTTCCTGCTGAACCATTTGCAAAATTTCTTCCAGTCTTGCCTCAATAATATCGGCGATCTCCAGCTGGCTGAACTGCTGGTGTTGATCGGTGCCCATGATCGGCACGCTGAACACTTCTTCCTCCGAAGCGTAGTCGTAAAATGCATGTCCGTGCTTCAGTTTGATTTTTTCGGCATCGTCCGTTGTCGTCCGCAATCCGATGGCCAAGTCTTTCGTAACGTGCTCCCCGCCGACCGGCAGCGAAGAGACAGCTTGCAACGTCCCTTGCTCAAAGACAGCGACCGTTGTCGAGCCGCCTCCCAGGTCAACGAGCGCCGCCCCCAAATGCCGTTCGTCATCGGACAGCACGAGCGAACCGGCCGCCAGCGGCTGAAGACAAATATCGCTGATTTCCAAGCCTGCCCGCTCCACACAGCGAAGAAGATTATGTAATACCGTCTTCGCACCCGTCACCATAGTGCCTTCCATTTCCAAGCGGACGCCGAGCATGCCGCGCGGATCATGAATGCCGTCCAACCCGTCGACGATAAACTGGCGCGGAACGACGCCGATGATTTCCCGATCGGGAGGAATAGAGACGACTTGCGCGGCATCGATGACGCGGGCGACATCTTCATCGCTGATTTCCCGGTTTTCGCTCGCGACGGCGACAATGCCGTGGCAGTCATGGAGCTGAATATGGCTGCCGGCCACCCCGACGATCACACGGCGGATCGATAAACCGACCATCCGCTCCGCTTGCTCGACGGCCCGTCTGATCGACTGCACCGTTTTATCTATATCAACAATCGCCCCTTTTTTGAGCCCTTCCGCTTTGACATTGCCCACCCCGATAATATTGATGGAGCTGCCTAGCATTTCCCCGATGATGACTTTCACGCTCGATGTTCCGACATCCAGGCTAACGACGATCTCATTGCTGCTCATTTTTTGGCATCTGCCTACTAAAAACGCGCCGGTGCCGGCCGGCGTTTCAGTAAGCAGCGACACCTCCTTTTTCGGCTGAAATTTCCCATCTCTTTGTCTATTGGTCTATGTCTAGTTTGCGAGTTTCGCAACAACACGATATTTTGTTTTACCCTATATAATTCAACACGCGAAAACACTTTCCCTGTCTTTTGCCTAACTTTTTTCGCGATTGTACCGCCGCTTGGCCCACTCAGCAAGCCAAAGGCGGCGGATGATGGCAATGTTTTGAAACAAGCGGACGCCGAAGGCGAACACAGCCGCTAAATACAAGTCTACACCAAGATGCACCCCAAGAAAAGTTAAAGTTGCGGCCAGAACAATGTTGAAAAAAAACCCGGTTATAAATACGGTTTCGTCGTACGTCCGCTGCAGGTGGGCGCGCCATCCTCCGATTAATGTATCAAAGGCGGCCAAAATGGCAATCGACAAATAATTGGAATATTCATCGGGAACTTCCCAGCCGGCGAAAACGCCGATGGCAAACCCAAGAAGCAATCCGAGAAGCGGAAGCCACATGCTATTTCTCCTCCTTGCCGCCGTTCGCTGTCTCCATGTATTTCACATCAGGGCGGCTAGCCGCGGGCGGAATGACAACGAGCGGCTGGGGCTTGGATATTGACAGCTCCAAGTTTTCCACGGCGAAATCATCGCGGATCGGCGAAACGGCGAGCCCGCTGTACAGCTTGTCCGCATCATCGGCGATTGCTCTCACTTCGACTGGCAGCCTCACTGAGCGGCTCCCGACTTTCGTTGCGCCATTGACATCGCGAATGGCCGTCCGGTTCGTCAGTCGCTCACCGTCGATGGCGATTTCTTTCGCCCCGTATTTGTTCAACTCATTCACTAACCGTTGCAATAGCTCGGGCGATACGGTGGCAACGGCCGGACCAACGTAGCCGGCCGCCGAAAGCGGCGCGATCGTCAACACGAGACCGCTTCCTCTCACTTCTGTCAGCCCGGCTTCTTCCCTCAGCTTCGCGACTGTCGCTTCAAGCTCTGTCGCGCCGCCCGCCTCGTGTTCCCGACGGTAGCGGCGCAATGTTTCCTCGTAACTCTCTAGCTCCTCAAGCAGCCGTTGTTCAAGCTTCTGCTCTTTTGTCAAATCGGCGCGCAACTCCCAAATGTCGCGCGTGTCGCGTCCTTCCGGATGCAGCGTCGTCCGAAGCCCGACGGCCAGCATCACACCGAATATGGCAGCTACGCCGGCAAAATAGAATCGATTTTTCCGTTCCAATGCGCTTCACCGCCCCTTTCCGCCCGTTTTACGGCTCGGGCGCAAACACCGGATCCAACACGATCGCTCCTTGCTTTTCCACTTTTACGTCGATATGGTCTTCGACAAGTTCGTCGACGATGCCGCCGGGAAGCTCTAGAGCGGACATGAGCACGTCCGGATTGCCAATGGCCGAAATGACAAACGGAGCGGCATGCTGCGTTCCATCGACCTCAATGACTGGGCCGTTGCAGACGATGTATGAACGGTGGGAAATGCGCTGCCCATTAATAGCGACCGCTTCGGCGCCGGAAATGAGCAACTCGTGAACAACTTTCCATACGTGCTGTTCATGAACGATATAATTGGTAGCGCTCGCTTCAGAGGGGATATAAGAGGAATCGGAAAGGGTGACTGCTACACCTTTCCCTTTCACCCTCGCTTTTCCGACATGCATGCGCAGCTGTTCCGCTTCTTTTGCCAATCCGGCCTCGTTCTCCTGCTCCTCGGCCAGCTTCTTCTCCCACGCAGCCAGCTCCTCCTGCTTTTTGACAAGCTGCTGCTTGAGCGACCGGTTTTCTTTTTGCAAAGCAAGAAGCGCCGAGCGATATTCGTACTCTTTTTTCCACTCGCTGTCGCTCCATTCGCGGCGGGATGCTTCGTTTTTCGCATGTTGGTACGAGAACCCGAGCATGGCGCCGAAGATCAAGCAGATCAACGTCAGCAGGAGGCGGCTACGGGCTTGTCGTTTCATCGCCATCCTCCTTTTTCGGGGGGGAGTAAGGAACAAAATAGCTGCCGACTTCCAAATGAATGACTCCTTTGACGTTTCGGTCAAGCGCGGCGGCAATCGCAGGATAATGCGACAGCTTGTCCGCAAATTGCCGGATTGTCGCGCTTACTTCATAACCGTCATTCATGTAGACGATGACGCGGTCTTCATATTTCCTCGTCGGCTTGTAGTGAATTTCCGACATGGCGCCCAGCACGGCCGCGGGCAGTTCGGCGAGCTGCCCCGTCATTTCAGCAATGGCGTCGCCGTCTTTCCAGCCGACAAGCACCGGCGCATCGCTTGGCGCCGTCTTCGTCCCTTCTTGCTTTAACAGCCGCCCGTTTTCAAGCAATGGAAAAAACGTTTGCCGGTCATACACATAAGCGATTCGCCGCCATTCGCGGACGTGGATGGCGATCGTGTTCGGCAGCTGTTTTTCCACTGTGGCCTCCTTAATTTCTGGATGGCGAGTGAGCTTTTTTTCCACGTTTTGTTCATTCACTTTCCAAAAGCTTGTCCGCTTCGTAATGCCGCTTAAGCTGATGATGCGCTCCGCTGTGAGATGACGGTTGCCGCTCACTTCCACATGCCCGACAGCGCCAAGCGGCGACTGGAAGTAAAGGACGCACAAAATAAATAGAAAAAAGAAAGATAAGTACGCAATGAGCCGGCGGTTCGCTTTCTGGCGGCGCCGCTCCTTCAGTTTCGGCACGCGGTCCTCCAAGACGACGACTTTTCCCTTTTCCATCGCATTCCCCGCTTTCTTCTTCAAAGCCCGCGCTGAAACGACCGGTATAAAAACAAACGGCATCCGCTGCCGTTTCTTTGTTTTTGCACTTATTTTCATTATATCACAAATGAATGTAAGAGAGAGCCTGTTTTTATCGCATTTGCCGGCACCGTTCGACGATGGGCTGCGTTCGAGAGACGCCAAAAAAACGGCGGACATCCGCCGCTTGCCTAATACCGGGCATGCCTGCTGATATTAAGCAGCACGCCGATGGCCATCAACATCAACGTCAGCGACGATCCGCCGTAGCTTAAAAACGGGAGCGTGATGCCGGTAACGGGCATCAGTCCCGTCACAACGCCGATATTGATCATCACTTGAATCGCGATCATCGAAATAATGCCAAGCGCCAAAAAACTTCCGTACAAGTCAGGGGCGCCAAGGGCAATGCGCACACCGCGCCAAAGAAGAAGAGCAAAGAGCAGGAGAACGAGTGAACCACCGATAAAGCCGAGCTCTTCAGCTAAAATGGCGAAAATAAAGTCGGTTTGCGGCTCCGGCAAATAAAAAAACTTTTGTCGGCTCTGCCCGAGCCCAAGGCCGAACAAGCCGCCCGGCCCAATGGCGTACAGCGACTGGATGATTTGAAATCCGCTTCCAAGTGGATCTTCCCATGGGTTTAAAAACGATGTAATCCGCTTGATTCGATATGGAGCCGACAGGATGAGGGCGGCAAGCCCAGCGAGCCCCAAAACGCCAAGCCCGGCAAAATGGCTGAGACGGGCGCCGGCGACGAAAATCATCGTCACGCACGTACCAACCATAACGGTGCCCGTTCCTAAGTCCGGCTGCAGCATAATCATGCCGAACGCGGCAAACACAAGCAAAAGCGCCGGCAACAGTCCTTGTTTAAATGACGTAATTTTTTTTTGGTTTTCCGATAAATATTTGGCCAAAAAAGCGATCATAGCCAGCTTCATAAACTCGGACGGCTGGATCGAAAACGCCCCGACGCCGATCCAGCTGCGCGACCCGTTGCGAACCATGCCGATGCCGGGAATGAGCACAAGAACGAGCAGCACAAAACAGACGCCAAGCAGCACTTTCGACCAGTCGCGCCACACCCAATAATCGATGTTCATGACAAAAAACATAGCGATAATGCCGACGCCCGCAAACAATAGCTGGCGCTTGGCGAAGAAAAACGAATCGTTGAATTTGTATTCCGCCCAAATGGCGCTCGCGCTGTACACCATAATAAGTCCGATGGCCAAGAGCGAAAACGTCAAAATAATGAGCAAAAAATCTGGCGCAGACTTTTTCCGCGGCAATGCCCAACACCTCTATTTTTGTAAACTAGAGGGGAAGGGCTGTCCCTTTCCCTCTATTTCAACTTATGCACGGCATTGATAAAAATGTCCCCTCTCTCCTCGAAAGTTTTGTATTGATCCCAGCTGGCGCATGCTGGAGAGAGCAAAATGACGTCGCCCGGCTCGGAAAGCTCGAAAGCAACCGGGACGGCTTTTTCCACATTATCGACATATCGGATCGTTTCTATTCCCGCTTTTTGGGCGATGCGGCCGATTTTATCCGCCGTCTGGCCGAACAGTACGACCGCCTTCACCTGTTGCAAATACGGGAGAAGATCATCAAACTCATTGCCGCGGTCAAGCCCGCCGGCCAACAAAATGACCGGCTCGCCGGCAAACGCTGAAAGCGCCTTTTGCGTCGCTAAGATGTTCGTCGCTTTCGAGTCGTTGTAAAACCGCCGGCCGTCAATTTCCGCCACATACTGAAGCCGATGTTTCACGCCGGAAAACGTCGCCAGCACCTGGCGGATCGCCTCATCACTGGCGCCGGCCAGCTTGGCGGCCGCCACCGCCGCTAAAATGTTTTCCAAATTGTGCTGTCCAGGAAGAACGATGTCAGCGATTCTGATAACTGGATCACCGTTCCAATAGATGGCGCCATCTTGAACGTACGCCCCTTCGCCAAGAAGCTTCGTCGCCGAAAACAGCACTTTTTGCGATCGAACCGAGGAGGCAATGTTCATCACGAGCGGATCGTCGGCATTGACGACGGCATAATCGCGCTCCGTTTGATTGCGGAAAATGTTCGCCTTTGCCGCTGCATACGCCTCTTTCGTTCCGTGGTAGTCCAAGTGGGCGTCGAAAATATTGAGCAAAACCGCAATGGCTGGGCGAAACTTGTCAATGCCGGCAAGCTGGAACGAAGACAGTTCCGTGACAAGCCATTGCCCCGGCTTCGCTTCCCTCGCCACCTCGCAGGCGACAAGGCCGATGTTGCCGGCAAGCAGCGGATCTTGGCCGTCCGCTTTTAACATTTCGTAAATGAGCGTCGTCGTCGTCGTTTTTCCGTTGGACCCGGTGATGCCGATAAACGGCCCTTCGGAAATGTGATAAGCAAGCTCCACTTCGGTCACAACCGGAAGCCCCTTCTCAAGCGCCTTTTTCACCATCGGGTTCGTGTACGGAATGCCCGGGTTTTTCACGACAAGGTCAAACGGCTCATCAAGCAGTTCAAGCGGATGACCGCCGCAAACGACGCGAATGCCCAGCGGTTCAAGCTGCTTGGCCTCCATGTTTTCCGAAAGCGGCTTTTGATCATTGACGACGACCTTAGCGCCTAACTCCGCAAGAAGCCGAGCTGCCGCCGCTCCGCTTTTCGCCAATCCAATGACAAGCACACGACGATGTTGATAAAAACGAGTCGGTTTCAATTACATCCACACCTCGATATAAATTCCTAGCATCGCAAATAAAAGGCCGACGGCCCAAAACGTCACAACGATCCGCCATTCTGACCAGCCGACAAGCTCATAATGATGATGAAGCGGACTCATGCGGAACACGCGCCGTCCCGTCGTTTTGAACGAAGCCACTTGAATGATGACCGACAGCGTCTCGATGACAAACACACCGCCGATGATGACAAGCAACAGCTCAAGCTTCGTCAGGACAGCGACAGCGGCGATCGCCCCGCCAAGTGCGAGCGAGCCGGTGTCGCCCATAAACACTTTCGCCGGGTGGGCGTTAAACACTAAAAAGCCAAGCACGGCGCCAACAACAGCGACGCAAAATACAGCGACATCGTACTGGCCTTGATTCCAAGCCAAGACGGCATAAGCGCCAAAGGCGATCGCCGCCGTTCCGGCAAGCAGCCCGTCAAGCCCGTCGGTCAAGTTGACAGCGTTCGAACCGCCGACAAGCATGAACAACAAGAGCACGCCGTACGCCCATCCGAGGTCGACCGACCAATCGGCGCCGGGAATATGTAACACCGTCGAAAAGCCGCTTTGGCGGTAGACGGCAAAAAAGATGGCTGCGATAAGGAGCTGGCCGATAAATTTTTGCCGGCTCGTCAAGCCAAGATTTCGCTTCATCACGACTTTGATCATATCGTCGAGGAAGCCGAGCACCCCATAGCCGACGGTGACCAACAACAGCAAATACGTCCTCGTCGACAAGCCGGCGATTTTTGGTGTGATCCATAAGGTCGTTGCCACAATCGCCAACAAAATCATGATGCCGCCCATCGTCGGCGTGCCTGATTTTTTTTGATGCGACTTCGGCCCTTCCTCGCGGATGCTTTGTCCGAATTTCAACCGCCGCAAAAACGGGATGAACAGCGGCGACAAAACGACAGTGATGAGAAAGGAAACCGCCATGGCAATCACGATCGCTTGTTCTGGCATGCATCGTCACATCCTTTAAACGGCCGAGCGTCCAGCCATCGCTTCTCCAATTCCGCCAGTCGGCGGCGCACAGCCTCGCCAGCAAGGGGGCTGTCTTCAGGAAGAGCGAAGAAAAACTGCACACCCTCTGCACGGTCTTGCTCCAAGTATCGCTCGAACAATGCCGCTGCCGCCTCGAGCGGCGACGGAACGAAAAAGATCGGAAATTGATTTGGAATGTAGCGCGGCAACGGCTCTCCCAGACGCCAAAATGAAGCGATCGCTCCGTGTTCAATCGCCGTTTTCAATGTTTCCGCCCCGTTTTCGAGCGGAACGAACAACCCTTTTTTCACTTGTTTGGCTGGGTTGACGAACACGGCGTGAAAGCGGATCGTTTCATCAACAATGCCGCGCGCCTCCACCGCCATCGATTGCACCGTCCTGTATGCGATCATGGTCATCCTCTCTCCTTCACTGCCGCTCGGGCAACAGCGCGATCGTCAAACTCAATCACATCGTTGCCAATGATTTGATACGTTTCATGCCCTTTGCCGGCAATCAACACAACATCGCCTTCCTGCGCCTGGCCAATGGCGTAGCGGATCGCCTCTTCACGGTCAGGAATCGTCACATGCTTTCCGATCTCAGCGCTTACTCCCGCTTCCATGTCGCGCAAAATTTGCTTCGGGTCTTCCGAACGCGGATTGTCGGAGGTAAAAATAGCGACATCCGCATACCGCACCGCCACCTGCGCCATGAGCGGCCGTTTCGACCGGTCGCGGTCGCCGCCGCAGCCGATGACGACATACACGTTTCGCTTCGCCAATTGGCGCACCGTTTTTAAGGCATTTTCTAAACTGTCCGGCGTGTGGGCGTAATCGACGATGATCGTAAAGTTTTGCCCTTCATCAACCGTTTCAAACCGCCCCGGCACCGGCTCGACATCCGCAAGCGCCGCGGCGATCGTTTCAAGCGAAAAGCCAGAGGCAAGGCAGGCAGCGGCAGCGGCGAGAATGTTATAGACATTGAACGAGCCGACAAGTTTCGTTTCGACCGCCGCCGATCCGTGCGGCGTGCAAAGCCGAAACGCCATGCCGCCTGCGGTCATGCGGATCTGTTCCGCCATCACATCGCTTTTTTCCCTCATCCCGTATGTGACGATCGGCGCGGCCGTCATATGTTTATAATACTGCGAAACCGGATCGTCATGATTGAGAACGGCAAATTTCGGCCGCCGTTCGTCGTAGCGGTTGCCGAGCTGGGCAAACAAAAGCCCTTTGGCGTTCCGATATTCTTCCATTGTCCCGTGATAATCCAAATGGTCTTGCGTTAAGTTCGTAAAGACGGCCACATCGTAATCGCAGCCATGCACCCGCCCTTGGTGCAGCGCGTGCGACGACACTTCCATGGCGACAAACTCCACTCCTTCATCGACCATCTGTTTAAACGTGCGCTGCAAAATGAGCGACTCCGGCGTCGTATTGGCCGCCGGATAGGAGCGATCGCCGACCTTGATGTGAACCGTGCCAATGAGCCCTGTTTTCTTGCCGGCTTTTCTCGCGATTTGTTCCATGATCGACGTTGTCGTCGTCTTGCCGTTTGTGCCTGTCACTCCGATTAAATGTAGGCGGTGGGTCGGCCGCCCGTAAAACGCGTCCGCTAAAATCGCCATCGTCCGCCGGCTGTCCGACACAAGAACGACGGGAACATCAACGGAAAGCGGCCGCTCGGCCACGATCGCCGCCGCTCCGCGCGCCACCGCTTCCTCGGCAAAGTCGTGTCCGTCTACTGTAAACCCTTTAAGGCAAAAAAAGAGAGAACCGGGGGCAACGCGGCGCGAGTCCATTTCGAGCGCCACGATATCGGGATTGCCTCCATGGTGCACCCAAAAACCGGGCAAGTGTGACAGCAGCGTCAGCAGTTTCATATTTCGTTCATCCCTTTCGCTTCGAAATCGTCCGCTCCGTTAGGCAGACAGCGGAAAAAGGGGCACAACCAACCCGATGTGTCATCGCATCGGTCGCCCCTTGCGCGTTCGTCTTACCGTTCTTCTACCGCTTCGCGTTTCGCCAAATAAATGCGGACCGTTGAACCTTCTTTCACTTTCGCCCCTGGCTTCGGGGATTGTTCAACAACGACATCTCCCTCGCCACTAACATCTAATTTTAAGTCAAAAAGCTGCTCTTGCAAATCATTTTTTGTCATTCCGATCAAGTTTGGCACTTCAATGACTTTCGGCTCGTTCCAGTCGCGCTCCTTCTCGAGCTGGTCTTTGCGGGGCTTCACGCCCAACGTGCGCAAACTATCTTCCATAATTTTTCCTACAATCGGGGCAGCGACCGTGCCGCCGAACTGAACCGTTCCTTTCGGGTTGTCGACGGCGACGTACACGACAAGCTTCGGGTCATCCGCCGGAGCGAAGCCGATGAACGAAACGATATGGTTGTTTTGCAAATAGCGGCCGCCTTGCGCCTTTTGCGCCGTTCCCGTTTTGCCGCCGACGCGGTACCCTTCGACATACGCCTTTTTCCCTGTTCCTTGAGCGACGACGCTCTCAAGTGCGTAGCGGACTTGTTTCGATGTTTCCTCGGAAATGACGCGCCGTTTCGCTTTTGGCGTGTTGCGGCGGACGATCTCTCCTGTTTCCGGGTCGACCCACTGCTTGGCAATGTACGGAGTGTACAAAATGCCGCCATTGATTGCCGCCGACACGGCAGCGACTTGCTGGATCGGCGTCACCGACACTCCTTGGCCAAACGCCGTCGTTGCCAGTTCCACCGGCCCGACCCGTTTCAAATCAAACAAAATGCCTGTTCCTTCGCCTTGCAAGTCGATGCCCGTTTTCTCACCAAAACCGAATTGCTTAATGTAACGAAACAACGTCTCCTTTCCAAGCCGCTCGCCAAGCTCGACAAACCCCGGGTTGCACGAGTTTTGCACGACTTCCAAAAACGTCTGATCTCCGTGGCCGCCTTTTTTCCAGCAGCGAAGCGTAGCGCCGGCTACTTTGGCGTAGCCCGGGTCAAAGAAATGGTCTTTCAGCAAATTCACCTTATGTTCCTCAAGCGCCGCGGCCAGCGTAATGATTTTAAACGTCGATCCCGGTTCGTACGTGCTCCAAATCGGCAAGTTGCGGTTGTAAATTTCCGGAGGAACGCTCCGGTAATCCGCTGGATTGAACGTCGGGCGGCTCGCCATCGCCAAAATTTCACCGGTGTTCGGGTCCATGGCGATCGCGATGATGCCGTCCGGATTGTATTTCGCCTCCGCGATGTCAAGTTCGCGCTCCATGATCGTCTGAATGCGCGAATCGATCGTCAACACCAAATTCAAGCCGTCAGTCGGCGGCGTATAGTCATCAGCGATATCGGGCATGCGTCGCCCTTTCGCATCGGAATAAAACTGCACGGAGCCGCGCTCGCCCCTCAGTTCCTTGTCATAATACAGCTCCAACCCGGTGAGCCCTTGGTTGTCAATGCCGGTGAAGCCGAGCACGTGCGACAAATAGCTGCCAAACGGATAGTAGCGCTTCGTATCTTCCGCGATATACACCCCATCCAAGTCGAGGGAGCGCACATTCGCCGCTTTTTCATCGGAAATTTTCCGCCCTTCTTTCAGGCGGACGATCGACGTTTTTTGCGTGATTTGTTTATAGATGGATTCGATCGAACCGCCCAGCACCCCGGCCAGCTTTTTCGCCGCCTCTGCCGGGTTTTTGACTTGCCGCGGAATGACATACACCGTCGGCGCGCTCATGTTCGTCGCCAGCGGGACGCCGTTGCGGTCCAAAATTTCGCCTCGCTTCGGCTCAAACGGAATGTTCCGGCCCCATAGCCCTTTCGCCCGTTCCGCTAATAGATCGCCGAGCCAAAATTGGACGTAGCCGAGACGGAGATCGATAATGGCAAAAATCAAAATCCCGATCAAAAACACGATCGTCAACCGCTTGCGCACGGTAACGTACGATACGCGCATATGGCGGAACCTCCTTCATGGTGGGCTCGTTCCACTATATGCTTGTACGCCCCGTTATAGAACGGCAAAAATCATTCGTGCGGCTCGGCTTCTTTCCGTAAAGCCGCCTCTTTCTCCTTCTCCGCCGCCGCTTTCTCCCATTGGCGCGGCGGAGCCAATTCAACAATTAAATAATCGCCTTTGCGCACCTCCGCTCCCGGACGAATGTTTTGGCTGACGACATAGCCGGTCCCTTTCGTGCTCGGCCGCAAGCCGAGTATATGAGCCACTTTCATAGCGTCGCGCAGCGAGAAGCCGCGCAAATCCGGCATCGTTGCCGCCCCGTCCGTTTTCAACACGACCCGTTCGCCCAAAAGAACGTGATCGCCGCCTTGCGGAAGCTGCTGCTCAACATATTTGCCGCGGCCGATCACGACCGGCACATATCCCTTTTCCTTCAGCTGCTCTGCTGCCGAAGCCGCCGGCTGGCCGATCCATGAATCAAGCGCCTGCGGTTGGGCAGTCTTTGCTTTCATTCGTTTTTCCCCGTTCGGTTCAATATGCAAATATTGCAAACTGCTTTTCATCACCGTCGTAAAAATTTGCGACACCGGCGCCGCTCCGGTTTCGGTCACATCGAGGTGCGGCTGTTGGACCGCGACATACATGAGAAGCTTCGGATCATCCGTCGGCGCCATGCCTAAAAACGAAAAAATGTAGTTTTCCCGTCCGGTCAAATAGCCCCCGGAAGCCGACGGAATTTGCGCCGTCCCCGTTTTGCCGGCGACGCGGTAGCCGTTGATTTGGTACGGACGGCCGGTGCCGTGCTCGGACGTGACGACCGTCTCTAAAATGGCGCGCACTTTGCGCGCGGTTTCCGCCGTAATCGGCTCGCCGACCACGGTCGGCCCATGATCGAGCACGACTTTGCCGCTGTCTGGGTCGACGACTTTCTCGATGACATACGGCTTCATCATTTTCCCATCGTTGGCGATCGCCGTCGCCGCTTGGATTTGCTGGATTGGCGTCACCGATGTCCCTTGGCCGAATCCGGTCGTAATTCGTTCAATCGGGTAGCGATAGCGGATTTGTCCGACCGCTTCGTTCGGCAAATCGATGCCCGTTTTCCGGTCAAAATGGAAACGGTGCAAATATTGCAAAAACCGATCTTCACCAAGCTTTTCTTTCACTAAAATCGAAAAGGCGACGTTTGAAGAGCGCTGCACCCCTTCATTAAACGTGATCGTCCCCCAGCCGACATCGTTATGGTCGCGGATCGTGTTCGGCCCCACTTTGTAGGAACCGGAGCGATACGTTTCGTTGCCGTTATACACTCCTTCGTTGATGGCCGCCGCGAGCGTGAACACTTTCATCGTCGATCCCGGCTCATACGGATAGGAAATGGCGTCATTTAAAAAGTTCGTAATATCACGCTTGTTTGGGTCAAAGCTCGGACGCGTCGCCATCGCCAAAATTTTCCCTGTTTTTGGATCAGCGACGATGGCGATCATTTTTTTCGGCTTGTATTGCTTCTCGACACTGCTCATCGCATCTTCCAAAAACGATTGAATCTTTCCGTCGATCGTCAAATAGACGTTTGCCCCATTGTCCGGCTTGACAATGCGCTCTTCCCCCCCGGGGAGGCGGAAGCCGTTTGCGTCGCCGGCAAACGACACATAGCCGTCTTTTTCACGCAAATACCGGTCAAGTTCTTTTTCCACGCCCATTTTGCCGACCGTTTCGTTGGCTGCATTTTTTTGCGCATAGCCGATGACGTGCGACGCAAACATGCCGTTCGGATAAAACCGGCTCGTGTCGCGGATGAAAGCGATGCCTGGCAAATGGAGCGCTTCGATTTTTCGCTTCAGCTCAAAACTGATGTTGCGGCCGTAGGCCCCAAACTCGACTTGCTTCGCTTTTTTGGTCAAAATGCGTTCCATCACCTCGACGTCCATGCCAAGCAACGGGGCGAGTTGTTCCGCTGTTTTTTTCGGATCGACCACATGGTGCGGATGATCTGGATCGGTTGTCATCTTCGGATCCAAAACGGCCACAACCGTATACGACGGTACATCTTCAGCCAAAATGGCGCCGTTGCGGTCGAAAATCGTTCCGCGCTTCGCCTTGATCGTCCGCGTTTGTTGATGCTGCCGCTCCGCGATCACAGCCAGCGTTTGGCCGTCCGCTTTGCCGGTCCATTCAAGCTGCACAAAGCGGGCGAACAACAGAGAAAAGAGGAAGCCGAACAGGCAAAACAGGATGAACGCTCCTTGATGGGTGTTGCGATGCTTTCTTGCCTCCATCGCCGATCATTCCTGCACAACTTTCACATGGTTTTCGTTGAGCGACAAACCGAGCTCTTTTGCCTTTTGCAAAATGCGCTCGTACGCGCTCAGCCGTTGCACCTCGACATATAGGTCATTGTTCTCCTTTTTCTGCTCGTCAATCGACGCCTCGAGCTTTTGCACCCCTTTGTTCAATTCGTAAATGCGCACTTGGTTCGAGACGATATGAACCGCCGCATAGAAAACAAACAAGCAAAACAACACAAACAGCATCTTTTCAGCCAGCGACAGGCGAAAGCGCTGCTTCCGCCGCGTCTTCGGGCTTGGCGGTGACGCCGGATGTCGTTGTTCGCGCGCGACTTTGACTGCTGCATCGTTCACATTTTTCCCCTCCTGTTTCTCCATGCATTCGTTTTTCGCCGCAATGGGCGGCGCCCGCATTGAAATTTGGTTGTGTTTCCCCGCTATTTTCGTCATCTACAGCTTTTCGGCAATGCGGAGTTTAGCCGAACGGGCGCGACGGTTTCGTTCGAGCTCTTCCTCGGAAGGAACGATCGGTTTTTTTGTAATGATTTTCAGCACGGGGCGGTAGTCGTCGGGGAGAACCGGAAGCCCCGGGGGCAACGGCGGGCTTTCGCTCGCCTTTTTAAACGTTTCTTTGCAAATGCGGTCTTCAAGCGAATGAAACGTAATGACGCTCACCCGGCCGCCGGATGCAAGCAGTTCGATCGCCTGCTCGAGCGCCTCGCGAAACGCCTCAAGTTCGTCGTTGACCGCGATGCGAAGCGCCTGAAAAATGCGTTTGGCCGGGTGTCCGCCGCTGCGGCGCGCCGGAGCGGGAATCGCCGCCTTGATCACATCAACGAGCTCCCCCGTCGTTTTAATCAGCCTCGTGCGGCGCACTTCCTCGATTTTGCGCGCCACTTGCTTCGAAAACTTCTCTTCGCCGTAACGGAAAAAGATGCGGACGAGCTCCTCGTATGGCCAGCGGTTGACAATCTCCGCCGCCGTCAGCCGCTGCTTGCGGTCCATCCGCATATCAAGCGGCGCATCGTGCTGATAGCTGAAGCCGCGCTCGGGTTCGTCGAGCTGCGGCGAAGAAACACCCAAATCAAACAAGACGCCGTCGACGGACTTGACGCCAAGCGCCGAAAGCTCCTCTTGCAAAAACCGGAAGTTCCGGTGCACAAACTGCACTTGCCGGCCGTAGCGGGCGAGCCGTTCGCGCGCATGCATGATGGCAGCTTCGTCTTGGTCAAAGGCAAACAACTTCCCACGTGCCGACAAACGGGAGAGCAAATACTCGCTATGGCCGCCGCCGCCCAGCGTACAATCGACGTAAATGCCGTCAGGGCGGATGTTCAGTCCATCGACTGCCTCTTTCAGCAACACTGTTGTATGTTGAAACACATGTCCACCACCTTCGTTGCGTAAAGCCACACTCACATCAGCCAGTGGCCGCCTCCTTATTATATCGCAAAGATGGACAAAATTTTAGCTTTTTTTGTAAAAAAACGTCCTTTTTTGTTTCTTTTTGTCGGACGGGCCAATCACAGCCATCCTGGCGGCTTCACCCCTTTACTTTTATTTCCATTTAATGAATGTTGTTTTTTTACAATTCATTTCACAAAAAAGAAAATCCTGCTCAAAGCAGGATGTTTCTTTTCGACTTTTTCTTTGAAAAAGCCTCACATATATACAATTTTATGCATTCCATTGCCAGGACTGCGAATGGCCAAAAGTTTTTCTACAAAATCAAATCCGTAGCGGTTGATGTAATAAAACACGTTCCAAACCCGCTCCTGGAGCGCGCAGTTCGGCCGAAGCGACGTCTCGATGCGCCAAAATTTCCGCCACTCCGTCTCATGTTTGCGCAACAGCGCCCGCTCGAGCGCGTGCTGAAGAAACTCGATTTGCGCCTGAAGGATGGCGGCATTTTTCGCCACCAATCCCTCCAATCCGCGGTCAATCGCCACCCCAAGCTCACGAAGCGGCCGGTGCGCCGCGTCAATGTCCGCCTTCGCTTTGGCAAACGCCGAAGCAAGCGGCGCTTGAGCGGTCGCCTCCCGCCACTCCCGCTTTGCTTCATCGAGCCGCCCAGTCAATACATCAGCCACCTCAAGGCCGATATCGGACAGGTCGGTTTGCAGCGAACGGCTGACAATCGTCGCCTGCAGACGCGGCACGACTGGAGGCATTTCTAGGTCGAAAAGCGGGAACGCCTCTTTCAATTCCGCCCAATAAGCGATCTCCCCCGGTCCGGCAACGAAAGCGAGCGTCGGCAGCAAATGCTCTTGCATGAGCGGACGGGTGACGACATTGTTGCTTAAACGGGCCGGATTCGTTTCGGCAAGCTCAAGGAGCTCTTCTCTTGTCCAAACGAGAGTTCCCGCTTTATTGTGAAACAGGCCGCGTTCCTCATCATACTGCAAAAGCGAACGTTCACGGCCGTCGTAATAAAACAAGTTGGCCGCGTCACGACCGATTTCAATCAGCGGCGCATATCCGAGCGTGCGCAACGCCTCTTGCTGAGCGAGCACCGCGGCCGTCACATCGCGATGGCGTTCAATGAGCGCAGCGAAAAAGCGGCGCTCAAGCGGCCGCACCGCCGCATCGCCAGCGTTCAAAACAACTAAACCGTGATCAGCGAACAACCGGAGCACAATGGCGGCAAAAAAGTCGACAAACGTGCGCGCCTCATCAAGACACGATGACAAAAAGAAGAGCAGCTCATTCGTCACGTCCGTTTCCCCATATGTTTTGACGACGCGCTCGATCCACTCTTTCGCAGCCATCCGGTCCAGCAGCACATCGGCGGCCATCCGTTTTTCGTTCGTTTTGTGTGGGTACGCTGCTTTTTTTACTTCTCCTTCCTCAACGACATAGACATGATCGATTTCCGCGATGTCATGATCTTCGCCGGCGATCCAAAACAGCGGCACGACCGGCACGCCCAATTTTCGTTCCTGCTCTTTGGCAAGCTGGATGATGGTGATGATCTTATAAATCGTATACAGCGGCCCAGTCAACAGCCCGGCTTGCTGCCCGCCGACAATGACGACGCTTCGCTCATTGCGCAGTTTCTCAATGTTTGCCATCGTAGCCACACTCGCCGAGAAGCGCCGGTGATAAGCACGCAAATAGTCGGCAAGCCCTTCTCGGTCATAGGTTCTTCCTTGCAAATAGGCCAACCGCCGACAAAACGCTTCATCGTCCGCCTGGGCATAAGCGAAGCCGCTCTCTGCTGGAAACGCGCCGGTTATGTAATCAGCCGCCAATTTCGTCGCTGCTGGCAACGGAATTTCGCGAACTTCCATGGCTAAAAACTCCCTTTCTTATGTATTCTTTCATGAGTATAGCACGTTTATGGCCAAGAGAAAAAAGGCTTGCTCGGCCACACTAAAGGCTCATCGCAACGCGAATGGCCATTCCGTATACAAGCAGCCCGGCGTAAAGGGAGGCAAAAATGAGAAAACTCGCCCGCCAAAAGACGCGGAACACCGTCCGCAACCGAAAGTCCGCCTTTTTCCGCCAATAGCCAAGCGCGATCGCCGCGTGCAGACCAAACAAAAAGAGAAGAAGAGGAACGAAGTACGATTTCCCAAACAGCACTGTCAGCAAAAAATAGACAGCGGCGATGAAAAAAGCAGTCGCAGCGTTGACCGCGGCGTAAAACGCTGCCCGCCTTCGCCTGCCGACCAAGCGTGCTCCGAAGTAGACGAGCAAAAACAGCAAAAGCGGCGCGGTCACAAACGTCGCTATCGTCGAAGCGAGCCAATCATCCATCCATCTCTCCCCCTTCCTTCCCTTTCACCGCGCAAAAGACAAAGCGGACGACCGGCAGCATAGCGCCGCGCGCCTCCCCTTGTTTCAACACATAGCCCAAAATGGCGTCAATCTCCGTCCGGCGCCCGTTCGCCAAGTCCATATACATCGACGAATAGTTGTCTGCTGTTTTTCGGCATATGCGGACGACACGCTCCCACGCCCGATTGGCGTCTTCAAGCGGCAGCACGTTCTGCACCTCATCAAACAGCTGCCTCATCATATCGCGGTACGGAGCCGTTTCTAGCAGCGCCCCGTTTTTCACTTGCAATAGAGCGGTGAGCGGATTGATGACTGCGTTGACAACAAGCTTGTCCACAAGAATGCGCTCCCAATCATCCGCCCATTCGATCGGAAAGCCGCGCTCCCCTTCCCGAAGCTCCCTGGCGTCGCCAAATGAACCATAGCGGGAAGCAAGTGTCAGCTTTCCGGCGCCCGTATGCGCCACCGTCCGGTCATCCAGCTTCATGGCACCATGCTCCACGACGCCGACGAGGACATTTTTGTCGGCAAACATCGTCAACTGCTCGAGATGCCCCATGCCGTTTTGCAAAAAAACGAGCGTGCGAACGCGGCGAAACGCGTCGATTTGCGCACAGACGGAAGCGAGATCGTACTGTTTGACGGTCACAAACACGAGCGGCTCGTCCAGCTCTGCTCCAGCAAACGGCTGCGCGCGCACCGCCACGACCGATGTCTCGCCATCTTTTTTCAGCGCCACACCATGCTCGGCAAGCTGCCTTGCTTGGGACGGACGCCTCGTATAGACCGTCACCCCATGGCGCCGCCCAAGATAAGCGGCGAGCAGCAATCCGATTGCTCCGCCGCCGACAATCCCAATGTTCAATCCTTCTCCCCCGCTTTCTTGCAACATGGCGTTAGCCTTATTTTAGCAGAGATCTTCTTCTTCCGTTAAGAAAAAAAGCCGGCGAAAAGCCAGCCTTTACCCTTCGTCGACGCCTTCAGCCACTGCATTCGGCGCCGGTTTCCCGCTGTCTGTCACCATTTTGCGCGCCCGCTCCATAATGGAAAGCAGCGTTTTATACTCCTCCTGGATCGCAGCTAGTTGTTTTTGCAGCGATTCTTTTTCCATTTGCAACTTCGTTACCATTTGCTGCAGCTGCTCCATGTCATTTTTGAGCGCCCGGTTTTCATCGGCCGTCCGTCGGGCGTCGCGCGCCTTTTGCTCCTCAGCTTGCAAAAAGGCCAGCACTTCCGCCCATGACAAATGGCTTTTGACTGCCGCTTCCACCTTCGCCTGCCCCTCGCTTTCCTTCGTTGATGAGGTTTCTTTTTTTCGCATCTTCCGTTCTTGCTTGGCTTGCTCGATCTCCTCCTTGTACTGCTTGCGAACGCACGAATTCCAGCGAAATCCGCACGCTGCCGCCGTCCGCGACAAGCGCCGCCCGACTTCGGCAAACGCCTCCAGTTGGGTGCCGCCTTCGCGAATATACTGAAGCACAACATTCGCCAACAACTCATCCTCTTCTTTCGTCCATGCGTCTTGACGTACTCCCGTCATCCCCTTCCCCCCTTATCGCCGCTTTGTCATTATATGTATGCGGCTAGTAGAAACGGTAGAAGGAAAAAATTACTTCTTACACAAAAAAGGACGCAATGCCTGTTCATGTTCGGCCGACCCCCACAGCTCGGCGCAACGGGCGATCTCGGCGAAGAACTGCTCTCGAAACCAAGCTGTTCGCCATTTTTCGCCAGCTGCGGCCTTATATGCCTGCAAGACGGAAAGCGATCGCTCCGCATAAGGCGCCAGCCGTTCACGCCATTGTTCGTGCCAATGTTCGGCTGGTAGGATGGCGTCAACCCAACCGCACGCTTCCATCGCCTCCGCCGTCATCGGCTCGGCGCGCAGCAATACATCAAGCGCCCGCCCGTACGGAAGTTTGGCAAACAGCATCGAAGCTCCTCCCCAGCCGGTCGTAATGCCAAGTCGACCTTGCACAAATCCGATCCGGCTTCCTTCTTTGGCAAAGCGAAAATCGCAAGCGGTCGCCAGCTCGCAGCCGCCCCCCATCGCTGTTCCGTTGACAAGGGCGGCCGTCGGCTTCGGAAACGTCAGCAGCCTGTACAGCAGCTCTCCCATGCGCATGAGCATCTGTCTTGCCTCCGTGCCGCGCAAATGCCCAAACTCACTTAAATCGCCGCCGGAGCAAAACGCCTCGCTGCCGGCACCGGTAATGGCGAACACTTTCACCTGTGGATCAGCCGCCGCCTGTTCCATCGCCTCCTCAAGCGCCCCCATCACGGCAAAATTGATCGCATTCCGTTTCTCTGAACGGCAAATCGTAAACAGCGCAATGCCGTCGTGATGCTCCAACATCGCTTCCATCAGCACGTCTCTCCTTTCTTCATCAATGAATTGGGCACGTTCTCTTCAATTTCCTGCCTCACGCCGAAAAAAATGCCGCCTGGACGAACAGCGTTGATTTTTTGCAGACAATCAAAAAGGCTGTCCTCTTTTCGGACAGCCTGTCGTTCGATGTCGGCCATTATTTGTTGACGACATCTCTTCCTTTGTATGTTCCGCATGCTTTGCAGACGCGGTGCGCCAATTTCCATTCGCCGCAGTTCGGGCATTGCACCATGCCTGGCACTTGCAGTTTAAAGTGCGTGCGGCGCAGCCGTTTTCTCGTTTTCGATGTTCTTCTAAAAGGTACTGCCATCATTCCCACCTCCTTGTCGGGCGCATTTTGGCATATCCATGCCGGCGGACCAGCCAACCTCAAGGCCGCCGTCCGCCGGCACACAAGGCGGCTGCCGGACGGCGCGCCATAGGCGCCATCGGCCGGCAACGCCGACTCACGATCATTCCTCTCGTTTTTCCTCGAAAAACTTGGCCAGCCCTGCAAGGCGAGGATCTACTTTCTTTTCCCGCTCTTGCATCGCTTTCTCCCATTCTTCTTCCGACAGAACGTCCCATCCTTCCCCATGTTGCGGCGCGCCGCCGGCAACCGGTCCTTCGGCGATCAGCTGCAACGGGATTTCAAGCAAAATCAACTCGCGGATGATGGGGTTCAAATCAATCGTGTCCCCCGCCACCATATGGGTGTCCTCATCGGTCTCCACGATGCCGCTGCCATCCGCAAAAAACGTCTCCGTCGTCTGAATGGAAAACGGATACGTCACATCGACAAGCGTCCGCGAGCAAGGCAACACCATCGTTCCGGACAATGTCAAATGAAACGTGAATTTTGTCGACCCGACATCCGCTTTTCCTTGGACGTGCACCGGCGAAATATCGCGGATCAACGTGTCAATTTGTTTTAAATCAGACACATCGACCGTCTCATCAATCGCCATTTCCTTATGTTGAAAACGGCGAAGCTGTTGGACCGTCCATTTCATATCATCACCTCAAGGCAACGAATAAAATTATACGTTTCGTTTCTAGTTTTGTCAATGTTTTTTCTTTACAACCACTCATTCCTTGGAAAAGAACGGCATACTCCCATCATGTCCAAATGCCATTCCGAACATGCACGGTCGGCGCGCGGACATTGGAAAACGGTCGACCGCTTCGTTTCTTTTGTTGTTCTCACCGCATGTTGCCGTTGATCTTCGCCGTCGTATATTCCATACTAAATTCAGATCGAATAGACAGCCATTTCGTTGCGGCCAAGCCGCGCGAATCGCCATGAAAGGAGCGAAAAAAGGTGAAAGCCGTCGGCGTGATCGTGGAATACAACCCGTTTCACAACGGTCATTTCCACCATTTGAACGAAACGAGGCAAAAGACAAATGCGGACTGTTTGATCGCCGTTATGAGCGGAAACTTCTTGCAGCGCGGTGAGCCGGCCATCGTCTCCAAATGGGCGCGGGCCAAAATGGCGCTCGCCGCCGGCGTAGATGTGGTCATCGAGCTGCCGTACGCCTTCGCTGTGCAAGCGGCTGAACAGTTCGCTCATGGGGCGGTGCAGCTGCTTGCGGCGATCGGCTGCCAAGAGCTTTGCTTTGGCAGCGAATCGGGGGAAATTTCCGCTTTTTTATCCGCGGCCAAAACATGGCTTGAACAGAAGGAAACGTTCGATTCTCTCATCCGCACCGGGCTTTCGCGCGGACAAAGCTTTCCGAAAGCCGCCGCTGAAGCGTGGCAAACGTTCGGCGCCGCTCCGCTTGATTTGTCCAAGCCCAACAACGTGCTTGGTTTTGCGTATGTGAAAGCCATTTGGCAAAACAAGCTGGCGATGATGCCGCGCACGATTCCGCGGCTGGCCGCCGGCTATCATGACGAATCATTTTCCCACCCGTCGATTGCGAGCGCCACCAGCCTGCGGAAAACATTGCGACAAACCGGACAGCTCGAGTCGATCGCGGCGTACGTTCCGCCCGCTGCGCTCGAACAACTCCGCCAATACCGGGAGACATACGGGCGCTTTCACGATTGGGAAGTGTATTTTCCACTCCTAAAATATCGGCTGTTGACCGCCACAGAGGCCGACTTGCGCCGCATCGCCGGCGTGGAGGAAGGGATCGAACACCGGCTGAAGCAACACATCACCCACGCCGAAACGTTTGCCGCCTTCATCGCCGCTGTCAAAACGAAGCGATACACCTGGACAAGGCTGCAACGCCTATGCGCGCATGTGTTGACGAATTTCACAAAGGAGGAGCAAGCCAAAGCGGCCAACCCGACCTATATCCGGCTGCTCGGCATGAGTGAAACCGGCCGCCGCTACTTAAAGCAGGTGAAAAAAAGCGCCGCGCTCCCGCTCGTCGCCAGAGCACCCAAACTCAACGGCGACCCTCTTTATGAGCAAGAAAAAAGAGCGGCAGCTGTGTACGCCGCCGCTTTTCCGGAGCCGCTCTACAGCGCCGCGCTGAAAGAAGAATACGCCACGGCGCCGATTTACGTTTCCGGCATCGAACGCAAATAACGAACTGCCTCGTCGAACGTATCGACCGGGACGATTTTCATATGCGTCCCGATTTTTTTCGCCGTCCGCACCGCCTCTCGATAGTTTGACGTCGGCGCACCATGTTCGTTCGGGGCGAAAAACACCTCGGCTCCTTCGCGGTCAGCGGCCACGACTTTTTGCGAAACACCGCCGATCGGCCCGACGTTTCCGTCAAGATCAATCGTCCCGGTGCCGGCGATTTTATGACCTTTTGTAATATCTTCATCGACAAGTTGGTTGTAAATTTCAAGTGAAAACATGAGCCCAGCCGACGGTCCGCCGATTTGTTCCGACTCCACGTCAACCGGCGGGTCGGTGCGGACGTCATAATCGGTCATGAGTGTCACCCCAAGGCCGACTTGGTTCGGGTGCTGTCGAAACGGCTTCAGCTCGAGCTCTGTTTCCTGCCGCTTCCGGCCGCGAATGAATGCGACGCGGACGCGATCACCCGCTTGTTTTCCGCGAATGTAGTTGACCATCTGCTCCGATGTGCCGAGCGGCTTTCCGTCGATCGCGACGATGCGATCGCCGGTCTTTAGACGGCCGGCGGCCGGCATATCCGGGAGGACGCTCATGACATAAACGCCATGAGGTTCATACGACACCCGCTTTCCGGCGTGTCGATAAGCGACGATGATCGCCGCTTCCTTCGACTGTTCCATGAGCTCAAGCTGGCGCATCGTATATTCCTTGTCGCTCTCCCCTTCCTGCTTGATCTCCTCCACCGGATGAAGCTCATAAAACGGGCGGATATGGGCCAACAAATACGCCATCACATTCGCCCGCCCCATCCGCACCGTCGTAAGCATCAACGTTCCCTTATCGCGGTCGCCGTTTTTCACGTGAACGAGCGGCTTCAAACTTTGCGCGCTTCCCGGCATCGTCACATAATACGGCAGCTTCATAAAAATGAGCAGAAAGATGAGGGCGGCGCCAAAGAAAAACAGGGCAATATACGTCCGTTTCTTCATTCGTGTGATGGCTCCTTCCACTGTTCGATCGCTTGACGGATCGCTCCCACTTGCTTCCGCGCTTCCTCTTCCCCGCGAGCGATGATTTCCTCAATATCCGTGAACGCCCGCGAGCTATACTGTTCGACTCGCGGCCGGATCATAACGTCTGAGGCGAGCTGACGGTGAGCTACCAGTTCCGCTTGCAAAATATCGAGGCTCTGCCAAATGACATCGGCGATCGACGCAATTTCCGCCTTTGTGTTGAGCGGAGAGACATCGACAGCGATGACAATATCCGCTCCCATCGCTCGGGCGACCGACACTGGCACCCGGTCGACGACGCCGCCGTCGACAAGCAGTCTGCCATTCACCTCCGCCGGCACAAAAATGCCAGGAATTGAGATGCTCGCCCGCACCGCCTGGGCTGCTTCCCCTTGCCGAAACACGACTTTCTCTCCTGTCCGCAAATCAGCGGCGACAACAGCCACAGGCGGGGACATCTCCTCGATTCGTTTCCCTTTCGTCAACAAGCGAAGAAACTGCGTGATGCGCTCGCCAGCGATCAGCCCCATTTTCGGCACCGTCCAGTCAAGAAAATCGTTGCGTCGAAACGATTGAGCCAACCGATAGAGACGATGGAGGCCATGGCCGCTTGCGTAAAGGACGGCGACGAGCGCGCCGATGCTGCTGCCGGCCAAATAGGAAATCGGAATATGCTCCTCCTCGAGCACTTTCAATACCCCAAGATGGGCGAACCCGCGCGCTCCTCCCGACCCGAGCGCCAATCCGACTTTTGGCGGCACGCCTCCTCCCCCCTTTGTCGCAGCGCTATCCGCTTTCATCTTATGGTCTAAAACGCCCCCCTATGCTCGTATATTAGGTTATATGAGGTTGTACTACAAGAAACCGCACGGCAAAAAAGGGGGGAAAAAAGTGAAACAAAATTGGGGGGCGAAATGGAAAACCGTATTGCTCGCTTCCGCCGCCACCTTGTTTGCGTTTTCGCTCATTTGCTATCCAAAACAGTCGCTTGAAGCGTCCATTCGCGGTTTAAATATGTGGTGGGAGGTCGTCTTTCCATCGCTTTTGCCGTTTTTCATCGTCTCGGAACTGCTCATCAGCTTCGGCGTCGTCAGCTTCCTTGGCGTCTTGCTCGAGCCGCTCATGCGCCCGTTGTTTCGCGTCCCGGGCGTCGGCGGATTCGCCTGGGCCATGGGAATGGCGTCCGGCTACCCGTCTGGAGCCAAGCTGACCGCCCGCCTGTACCAGGAAAAACAGCTGACGACGATTGAAGCCGAACGGCTCTCGTCGTTCACCAATTCATCCAACCCACTTTTTATTTTTGGAGCTGTATCAGCGGGATTTTTCAACAACCCGCAACTCGGCCTTGTGCTGGCCGTTTCCCACTATTTAGGAAACATTAGCGTTGGGCTGATCATGCGCTTTCACGGCATCCGAAAAGAACAGAGGCAATCGAAGCGGCAGCCACGCTCATTTTCGCTCCCGTATGCGCTGCGCACACTGCACCGCACGCGACTGAAAAACGAACAGCCGCTTGGCAAACTTCTTGGCGACGCCGTGCGCTCTTCTGTCCAAACACTGTTAATGATCGGCGGTTTTATTATTCTCTTTTCGGTTATGAATAAACTGCTGTATATGATGCATTTGACCGAACAGCTTGCCCCATTGCTGCGCCATCTGCTCCGCCTTGCCCAGCTGCCGGAGCAGCTTGACATCCCAGTGTTTTCCGGCTTGTTTGAAATTACACTCGGCAGCCAAATGATCAGTCAAACCGATGAGGCGATGCTGATGGAAAAAGCAGTGGCCACAAGCTTCGTCCTCGCTTTCGGCGGTTTTTCCGTCCAAGCGCAAGTCGCCAGCATTCTCGCCGAAGCGAACATCCGCTTTCAGCCGTTTTTCATCGCGCGCTTGCTGCACGGAGTGTTTGCCGCTTCCTTTACATACTTGCTTTGGAAACCGTTGTACATCAAAACAGCCGGCGGGATGCCGACCCACATCCCAGCGTTTCTTCACGCCGCAAAAGACAGCGCTTGGAATGAAGGCTGGCGGTTGCTGCAGCAATACGGGCCGCTCCTGACACTGTTGTTCCTTTGCCTTTATATATGGCTCGTCATCAAGGCGGTCAGTAAATCGCGCGGGCGCTCATAAGACGCTTGAGCGCCCAGCTTTTTGGCAGCAAAAAGCCATCGGGGCGGTTCGCGTCGTCTCAGCCGTGAGCCGCCCTTGACGGCAAAACCGGGCCGGCGCCGACTGCAATGTTCGCTTAAGCGGCTTTCATAAGGAAGCGTCAATCAGCGGCCGTGGACGCAAATTTCCGCTTCAGCGCCTGCTCAACAACCGGGGGCACAAGCTCGGAAATATCGCCGTTGTATTTCGCCACTTCTTTGACGATGCTCGAGCTTAAAAACGCATACTGGCTGTTCGTCATCATAAAAAACGTTTCAATGTTTTCATCAAGAACGCGGTTCATCGACGTAATTTGCATTTCGTATTCGAAATCGGACACAGCGCGCAAGCCGCGCAAAATGGCATTCGCTTTTTTGCTGCGGGCATAATCAACAAGCAGGCCGTGAAACGCTTCGACATGGACGTTCGGAAGCGTCCGCGTCACCTCACGAAGCAGCTCGATCCGCTCCTCGACAGTAAACAGCGGCTTTTTCGACGAGTTGTTCAACACCGCCACATACACTTGATCAAACACTTTCGCCCCTCGTTTAATAATATCCAAATGCCCGTACGTCACAGGGTCAAAGCTCCCGGGGCAAACCGCAATGCTCGCCATCGCTTCCATCCCCTTCCCATCTATAAATCGTCACACCGGTGATACCGTATGTTTCCCGCTTCCATCGTGTCAGGCCGCCGACCTCCTCCGGCAGCTCCGCCTCCGCCGAGTGTTCAGCGACGACGACGCCGTGCGGCTCCAGCAACTGACGCTCGGCGATCGACGACAGCAACGTCGGCCACTGTTTCTCTTTGTACGGCGGATCAAGGAAAATAACCGCAAAGCGGAGGCCGCGCTTCGCTGCTGCCTTCAGCGCCCGCTCGGCGTCGTTGCAGTAAATTTCCGCCCGCTTCTCAAGCCCGCAGGCCGCCACGTTTTTTCGGACCGTCTGCACCGCTTTCCTGTCATGATCGACGAAAATGACGCGCTCGATTCCTCGGCTGAGCGCCTCGATGCCCAAGCCGCCGCTGCCAGCAAACAAATCAAGACCGTTGCCGCCTGAGAAATATGGCCCGATCATATTAAATATCGCTTCTTTGACTTTATCGGTCGTCGGCCGCGTCGACATCCCTGGAACCGCTTGCAGACGCCGTCCTTTGCATGTCCCGGAAATGACTCTCATCGCCTTCACCCAATTCACCGTTTCAAGGTGGCCTTGTCATCCATTTGATTCGTTGTTTTCATGGTAATCTTACCATAAAGTTGATGATCGTCAAACTACGGAATTTTTTCGCCATTCATGTATAGAAATCGGCAAACGGTCCATAATGAGTAATGGCAACACGCTTGACGCGTTGTTGCCAGTGACGGAGAAGACTTACGTTTCCCCATAAGTTCTTCCTCCGGTTTCTCCTCTCCCTTTTCTTTATTCTTTCCGATCCTTGTTCCGCCCTGCGCGGAGGCAAGGAACTGGAAAGGGCCTTGCGGGTTCATTTCCGCAAGGTTTTTTTTGATTGCAATTCGCGAGGATGGCCGGTAAAGTTAAGGGTGGACGATGCTTGCAAGGGGGAACGATTCATGATCCAACGATTTATCGAACTTGGCGAAGGATATTCCGATATATATGAGCTGATTGCATTGGCGAAGGCCAACCGCCATCGTTTGTCCGGATTCTTTGTCTTTCATACGGTGAAAAAAGGCCAGGCGGTCGTCTCCTTGGCCGTTGTCCTTCATCCGACGGATCCCGGCGATTTCCAACCACTTTACATTTGCCGTGAAGGCATTCCCGATCCGTCCGTCAAGCCAAACAAACGGTACGAACTATTTATGGAAACCGCAAAGGAGCTGGGCATGGACGTCATTCACCTTGATGTTAAGCCATCGACGATGTTCGCTGAACCCGATTTATATTACCAACATTTGATCGGCATTATGCGGATGAATCGCTTCATCCCGCCGCTGCAGTAAACAAAGAAACAGCGGGCCGAAAAGCCGGTGCCGGCTTTTTTTCGACCCGCTGTTTTCCTTCATCCAAGCGGATACGGGGAGTCTTTTTCCTTCTCCCCTTTCGATTCAAATTCCAGTTTTAAAAATGGGCGGTACGACGGCTCGACCCGCTTGACGAACGGAAGCGAGGCGAGCTTTTTCATTACATGGTCGACTTGCTCCATATCACAATACAGAACAGCATACTTCAGCCGTTTGGAAATGTAATGAATGTTGCCGAACTTGCGCAACTGTTTCCCATATTTCAGCGAATGAAGCCAAACGATAATCCCTTGCCGTTTTGGAAACATAGTCCCTTCCCCTTTTTTATGTGCGGCAGCCGCAGCTTCCGCCCGCCCCGCAGCCACCGGAACAGCCCGCCGACAAAAAGTACGGATTTCCGGTCGGCACTTTCACATGTTCGGACACCGCTTTGCCGATCAGCACGCTGATCTCATCAAGCAACTCTTGCATCGCCTTCTCCGCCTCCTTAAAGGCGGCGACCGTCTCATGCAAATCGAGCTCTCGCTTCGCTTCGCGCACTTCTTTCATCACGTCGCGGTAATCAGGATGGTATTTTCCGAAGCGCTGCACTTCTTCGTAGCGCTCCTTCAGCTTGACAAAGCGAGCGATCAGCTGCTGGGCGCGGCGGTCTTGCTTCAGCCGCCAAAAGGCGCGGCGGTATTCGTCCGCCACGTCCGACTCGACAATCATTTTGGCCAACGCTTCTGCTTTATCTAAAATCTCGATGCGCTCGAGAGTCGCAATCTTCACCAAATGGCACCTCCATTATCCATCATACCATGAACGAAAAGAAAATGAAAAGGAAAGAGATAGCAAAGAAGCAAACAAAAAAGGCGATCCAGACTGTGCCGAATCGCCTCTGTTCGCCTTTTAAACGATCGTCGTCATCTCTATCGGATGGCGACGTCAAATTCGTGCGTCATGCCGGTTGCTTTCCCATCATTGTAGACGAGCTCAAGACGGATGGTATGTTTCCCGCTCGGCAAACCGCGCACGATAAAGGCGGCCGTGTATACTTCCGTCATTTTTTGCCCGTTGACATAGACATTAATGTGTCCGCCGCCGCTCCCTTTGCGGAACGGAAAGTGGACGGCAACACATTCAATGAATACGTCGCTTCCTTTCACTTCATGCTTCACCTGAAGCGGACCGCCCACTGCTTCGGCGTGAGCGGAGGACGACGGCGCCGGCTCAAAGAAGGCATACGCCGCAAGCAATATGACAGCCGCAAACCATGCGAACCACTTTGGCAAAGACATCACTCCCTTTCGAAACTAGTCTTTGCCATTGGCCGCCCGATTAGTCGCGCATGGCTTTAAACATTTGCCACATAAGCGAAGCCATTTGCAACGATTGGGAGATTCTTTCCACTTTGTCAGGGATCGTCAGCTCATAGTGGCGCAAGGCGGCCAATTGGAACGTCGACAGTTCATGCGGACGGCGGGCAAGGAGCCGGTACCAGCGCGGCTGTTCGCGCAAAAACGCGCGCAACATCGGAGTTCCTTGCACGTATTGCCATACATCTTTCCTCATCGCCACCACCCTTTAATCTTTGCGGAACGAAAACGGATGCGCTTCTTTGTTTCTTTGTTCTTGACCGGCCCCTTGAAATTCGGAAAGAATGCTCTGAATCGCCGCGATCGCCTGCTGGACGTTCGCCAAATGTTTTTGCACATCAGCTGCATCGATCTGTCCAAGCATAGCCGCGAGCTTATCGAGCCATTTGTTCGTTCCTTTTTCCTCCTCTTTTGCCGCACCGTTTGTTTCCCGATACGGCTCCCATATGTCATCGTCTTCCCCGAACAAATACCAATCCTCATACACTTGTTTCCACGTCTTTTTGCCACTGCGCACCTCTTGGATGATTTTTGGATGTTTTTTCACAAACTGTTTAAACTGTTCAACGGAAGGATGCAGAGGCTTGACCATGGCGGTTCTCATCCCTTTCGTCCACTCATGCCTATCTGCCATATCATATCGCATCCAACAAAGAGAGGTGCGCCCAATTTTTAGAGCGGCGTAAAGAAGTTTTGCGTATAGTAATCGGCGTAGACGCCAACGCCCAAGCGGGTGAACTCTTCGTTCAACATAATTTTCCGATGGTTTTGGCTGTTCAGCCATCCGATGGTCGCCTCAACGCCATCGACTTGATGGGCGGCGATATTTTCCCCGGCAAGCTGGAACGGAATGTGAAGCGCGCCAAGCCGCTTCGATAAATCGCCATACTGCGGCGACTCATGGGAGAAAAACCGGTGATCATGCATATCTCGGCTATGTTTTTCCGCAGCGGCAGCGGCCTTGTCATCCCATAGGAGAGAGGAAAGCCCATGGCGACGGCGGATCAAATTCGTCCAGTCAAAAATTTGCTTCGCGTTGGCCGCATCAACAGCCTGTCGCTTTTCTTCCGACAGCGGCGCGGCCGCCGGCAGGCTGCCGCGGTAAACGAGCTCGTACGGCCGCAACTTGACGAACGTTTCTGCATCCATCAGGCGGATCGCCGCCACCTCGCCGGTAAAGCGGTCAACATACAGCTGAGCGTAAACGCTGCCCACTTTGACAACCGGCCTTGATGAGTAATCTTGTTCAGACAGCTCAAACCGGTATGTCCCGCTGCCTAGCTTAATCTCAATGTTCGATAGCACCGGCATCGTTTGAAAAATCGTCTGCAACCGCTGGCCGACCGCAAACGGTTCAACGTTCACCTTCTCTCCGCCGACAAGAGCGGTGACGACGCGACCGCGCAAGATGCCAATCTGCACGTACGACTCAGGTCGACGGCTGTACACCCACCAGTCATATCCGTAAGCTGACGGGTCGATTCGGTCTGGAGCGCCAAGCCGTTTTTTCGCCTCTTGCGCCGATTGCCCGATCAACGCAACGATGCCGGCCGTCGCCTTCGGCTCTTTCAACATGTATCGATTCGTCTCTGGCTGCTCCGGGGGGCTCGGGGGCGGCGGACTCGGCACAAAATAATACAATCCAATCAAGAAAAACAAAAAAAGGAAAAACCATTTCACACGGCAACTCCCGCTTTCTGCGCAATCTCCTTATTGCCATTATAGCCGTTTTTTAGAGGCAAAAAAAAGAGGACACCCAAAAAGAGCGCTCCTCCTCGAAAGAAGCCGTGTCCGTTGCGTTTGTCAATGGATGGCGTCTTGTTCGGAAATCTCGCTTAACGCACGACCCGCGCGTTCATCAGAATAGCGGTTCGTCGCCAAATCGCCGAGCGAGATGATGCCGACCAAACGCCCGTTTTCTACGACCGGGAGGCGGCGAATTTGGTGACGTGCCATCATATCTGCTGCCTTTTGCACCGAATCGTCCGGGGAAAGCGTGACGAGATCGCGGCTCATCACTTCCGTCACCGCAGTCGAACCGGGACGTTTTTCAGCCATGCCGCGCACGACAATATCGCGGTCGGTAATCATTCCGACAAGGCGGCCGTCATCGACAATCGGAATCGCCCCGACGTTGAAATCGCGCATTTTTACCGCCACTTCGTAGAGATTGTCAAGGGGGGTGCAATATTGCACATCCGTTGACATGACGTCCCGTACCGTTTGCATTCTTCGTCTCTCCTTTCTACCCGTATTGTGCGCCGGATCACACAAAAAAATGCGAGCGAAACGGAAACAATGGCAAACAATTCGTTGAAAAGCAAACCGTTTTCGTACTATTATAAATGAGGGGATGATTTCCTGTTTGGCGCTTTTACATACTGTGTTGTTAGGAGGAAGAAGGATGAAGTTTGAAAATACCGGACTGGAAAATCAGACGGTCGAACTATCCCGCCTTGATGACATTATGGAGCGCCTCGGCTTTGTACGCGCGGCGCAATGGGATTATGAACGGGTCACATACGACCGGAAATACGTCGTGAAAGAAGGCACCTACTATTTGCGCGTTCAAGGATACGCCATTGAGGGAAACGTCGATTCGCGCTATGCACTCATTAAGCTGCTCACGCCGATTTTAGGGAAACATTACTATCCACACGGCGTCGAATACGGCGATGATGAGCATTTTCCGTCCTCTCTTGTCAGCCAATGCCAAAACGTGTTGGCGCAGGTCAAAAGCGAGCTTGAAAAAATCAAAGAATAATCAAAAAACGCATGAGAGCGCGGTTCTCATGCGTTTTTTTCCGGCATGACAAGCCGTTTGACAACAATGTCGACCGCCTCGGCGACATATGGCGTCATCGCGGCGATCTCCTCGGCAATATGCTGTTGCAGCTGGCGGCAAACTTCCATCACCGGCGCCCCATATCGAATGGACATCTTTACCGTGACGCGGCACCGCCCGCCTTGAGCAACGGTGATGAACACCTCACAATCGTCAAGGGCGACCTCCGTCTGGCCGCGCACACACATCATGACAATTGTCAATAGCGTCGCCTCTACGGCGCTCCGTTTCCGATAGCGAAACGTGTTCACCGCCTTCCCCCCCCCC